>DODI01000346.1:0-3324 GCA_003509045.1 Planctomycetota bacterium
CTGCTCAGGCCGAGGTTTGCCTCGGCAAGATCGCCGCACACCGGTCGCACCCGGCGCTCCCAGTCGAGGGCCTTCGCTCCAGGAGGAACCCCCACGGTCGCAAGAGCCTCGCGCAAGCGCTGCATGCCGGCGGCGGGATCCTTTGCGCGAACAAGCACAAAGACCTCGCCCTCGCATTGATCCAGGAGACTCTTGAGGAGAAACGGCCCGAAGAAACCTGTGCCCCCCGTAAGGAGAATTGCGCCCCGGGAGGCTTCCTGTGGTGAAGCCTGCGCCAGAAGCTTGGAGGGCTCAAATCGAAGGTGCGTGTCAGCTCGCATCATACGGGCCTCCTGGTCCTGGTGTTCGCGCTGCAGCTTCAGGACCGCGCGTTTAAAACGCAGCTTCGCCCGGGGCGCTGCCGCCGCGACATCCTCAAGGAGCTCAAACAACTCGGATACAGCGATCTTGATAAGGAGCCGTAAATCAACCGCGGCGGACAGGTCGACATTGCCCCTGGCTTCCAGCTCCGCCTTCAGGTCGTGGGCGAACTCGGCGATGCGCAAGGAGTCGAGCCCCACGTCTCCCAGCGTACCGGTCTCTTCACCCGTAAGCCCATATCTATGAAACAGCGCGCCAAAGGCCCCCACAGGGGCGGCCCCTGCGTTCGAGCCGAAGGTTTCAGCCGCGTTCCCCGGTTCACCCTGGCGCGCCTCGCCGACAAGCTCCAGCTTGCCCGCGAGCCAACGCTCGCACGCCTGGTGCCGGGAGATCTTACCCGAGCTGGTTTTCGGTATGGTTTTCGCCCGGATGTAAACAAACAGATCCGCTCCAATTCCGAGAGCCTGCTGGAGCTTGCTGTTCAGAAGATCAGCATCAGGCAGGTGCCTGTCGTTTCGGAGCTCGGCGACCACCACGACCTGCTCGCGACCTTTATGATCCCGGGCGAAGGCCGCAACGCAGCTCTTGCGGATTGCGGGATCCTGCTCAACGATCATTTCGATGTCCTGCGGATAGTAGTTGAGGCCACGAACAATGATGAGGTCCTTCGTCCGCCCGCAAATGTAGAGTTCACCGTCGCGCAGAAAGCCAAGGTCGCCACTGCGAAGCCAGGTCGGCGACTCATCGTCATCTCCCTGGAGCTTCGCCTCGAAGGTCGCCCGGCTGAGCTCAGGACGATTCCAATAGCCCCTGCACTTGCTCGGTCCGTTGATCCAGATCTCACCGATCGCCCCCTCCGGGAGCTCTTTGAAGTCATCCTTGATGTCGACGATCTTAACCTCAGTACTGCCCAGGGGCTCTCCACAGCTGACCAGGCTCCTGGTCTGCATATCCCCGGCCGGGGCTGAAACGGCGACTGCCTCATTCTCAGTGAGCCGCTCGGCATCGAAGGCCTGGACTGTGCGTCCGTAGTTCGAGACGGCGAGCGTGAACTCGGCAAGACCGTAAGCCGAAAAGAAGCTGTCTGGATCAAGGCCATAGGGCTTGAACCTGGCTATGAAGTCACGATAGACCTGGGCGCGAACCGGTTCTGCCGCGGTCATCAGGAACCGCAGCGAACTCAGGTCGAGATTCTCGAAGGTTTCAGGCGGCAGCTTCTCTGTGCGAAGAAGGCAATACTCGTAGGCGAAATTCGGCGCGGAGGTGGCCGTAGCTCTAACCCTGCTGATGGTCTCAAGCCAGAGGGTCGGACGCTGAATAAAATCCAGCGGCGAGAACCCATAGGTGGTGCCGCCTTTGAGCGCGAAGAAGAGGTAATACCCGATCAAGCCCATGTCGTGATATTGCGGTAGCCAGGACACCCCAACAGGCTGGTGGTCGACAACGGCATCGCAGTTCTCCAGGAGGTTCTCATGGGTCACCATGACACCCTTGGGGTTGCTGGTAGAGCCCGATGTGTATTGGAGAAAGAGAATGTCCGAATGCGCCTCGGAGACCGGGGTGGAAACGTTCTTCTCAGCGTCATTGCTGACGATCCATTCCATCCTGGCAAGCGGACTCCTCCGCGAAGAGAAGGTCGCACCCTCGTTGCGGGCCTGGCTCAATTTCATGGACCAGAAAAAGGACCGTTCCGTAAGCACAGCGGATGCGCTGCAATCCTTGGCGATGAAGTTCAGCTTGGCGAGTGCCCCCTGGAATCCTCGCCCCGTCAGAGGGTAGGCCGGGACCGGGATGAGCCCCAGGCGCACGCAGGCGAAGAAGGCGCAGATCATCTCCAGGCCGGGCGGATAGAGAAGAAGCACGCGCTCACCGGGCTCCAGCCTGGCAGCGCTTTGAATATGCGCTGCAATATCGGTTGTGCGCCGCAGGAACTCAGCGTAGGTGTAGGACTCGGCGGTGTTCCCGTGACGGCCGAGAAACTCGTAAAGCAATCGTTCCGGATGCTGCTCTCTACAGCGATAAAGCGGATCTAATATAGTGCGCATGGGGATCCAGCACCTCCACCAGAGAACCTTCTCCACAGCCGGCAAGAGCGATGCCGTCCCGTGCAGAAACACCGAAGAACCAGCCTGGCGTATACAGCACACCACAGTATGTGATCTTTCCAGGCTCCCGCTTCATAGCTACACCCTCAGACACAATGAAGTAGTCCAACCAGCCAATAGCCTATGCGAGTCCATGGGCGGGGGCAAGGAGATGGTGGTTACTCATCAGGAGGAGGTTCGGGCAGGTGAGTTGGAGAGGACGGGGGGTGTTCAAGGCTGGCGACCAGGTCCGCCATCTGCTCCACGGTCGAGGCAACATCGCACATCCGCGGTGGGAGTCCCTTCCAATTCAACCTGAAATCGCCATCTTCAACGAAAACGCCATGTCTGTCGGGGAGGTAGTACGCATACCAGGGCATGGGCTTGCCCTGGACAGTTCCGACAACTCCATCTATCTCACCGTCCTTGACCCTTTGCCTGAGTGATTCCGAACACTTCAAAATAAATACCGTCCAGCCGACCGAATCGTCGCCTCCCCACACGTCCCTGGCCCGGATGGAATATCCCTTGTATTCGCCTTCAAGGGAGTATGTGAAATAGCCAAATCCATACTTCCTGCTGAGCAATAATCCGAACGAATCCGCCGCGGAGCTCCAGGCTTTCAGTCGACGGGAATAGGACCATTTTAAGAGCCCTAAAAACGGCACATAAATCAGGGCTATGATGAGTGGGCCCGCCCAGTAATTATCTTCGGATGGATCAAGAACGATAAGTAGCAGGGCTATAAGGGCAATGCCAGGAGCGAGGATAAGCGCAAAGAAAAGCCCACCAAGGCAACCGAAGCCCTCAAGATTATGTTCCTTTGAATTCTTCATCCGAGCATCCTGCGCTACAGGTCAAACCCAGCCAACAGCCTATG
>DODI01000451.1:0-2554 GCA_003509045.1 Planctomycetota bacterium
TCTCACCGATGTTGCGCAGCGAGATCCGGTCGGCGTATTCGGCCCCGGCAGCCTCGGCTTTCCGGAGGGTATGACAATTGAAGCAGCCGAGGTCGGCGAAGAGCTCACCTCCTTTTTTGATGATCTCGGGGGAGGCGGCCGGCCTGGCTTTTCCGGGATTCCCCAGGCTTGCGAGCCAGGCGGCGATATCCCTGGCGTTCTCCCGAGACCCGGCTCCGTGCAGCAGGCGGGGCATCGTCGCCTGTTTTCTAAATCTCCGTGGGCTCTCGATCCAGCGGGCAAGCCAGTCCTGCCGGAATTTTTTCCCGGCGGCGAGGAGAGAGGGGGCGTCCCTGGAGAGTTCGGGCATCGAGGTTTTTGAGATGTTGACGCCCGGATGGCATTTCACGCAGCGCAGCCGGGCGAAGAGCTCCCGCCCCTGGCGAAGGGAGGCACTTTCGCGGGCCGCCTTGTCAGCCGGGTCGTGGAAGAGGACCATGGGCGGCACCGGCTCGCGCTGCCAGTCGAAGGAGGACCAGAACAGGCGCAGCTCGCGGGCGCCGGTTGGGGGCCCTGTATAGACGGCCAGCAGCGGAAGCTTGCCGCTGTCGAGCTCCACGGTCACCGCTTTTTCTTTCGAGAGGTCCTCCCCACTCGAATCGAATATTTCTTTGCCTCCGAGGGTGAGGGTGAAGCGGCCGCGTCCCTCGATGCTGAAGGTGAAATCATCGGCCAGGTCGATATCGAGAAAACCCCGCCACGCGACCCTTGTGGAACCCTGGCCGGTGAAGGGAGAAGGGGCCGCGTTTGCCGGTAGATGGAGGGCCACCAGGCGGGCGGGGCGGCAATCCGTCGAGGTCTCTTCGTCCGCGGCTGAGAAGCACTGCAGCAGTCCAGGCGCGTAGACAGGTTCTGCCGCGGCTTCCCGCGCGCGGAGAACGCCGGGGCAGGTTACACCGCAGAGGATCGTGAAAACTGAAACTAGCCTGGAGTACCTGTTCATTGCTTCCTGTCGGGCCGTGCCTTCGTGGACTTGACAGCATACTCCATGAACCGGTCTCGATTAAGCAGGTTGTCGACCCGTGGGAGAGGGCGAGCGCTTTCGGTCTTCCGGTAATCCCCCCGGCTGGGGCCGGCTGTCTCCGACAAGGCACTTGTTACCGGAGGCTCCCTCCAATTAGAATTGGTCCTCTCATTCTTTCGTGGTCGAAATAAAATCTTATTAGAGGAAGAGTCCGCCATGTTCAGCGCATCCCGTTTTTTCTCCTGGTCAGTTCTTCTGCTCGCTCTTGTCGTTTTCGCCGTGGGCTGCGGCAAGGGCGGGGGAGATTCCACGGCAACACCCTCGCCTGGTGGCTCCGATAGCGAGGGAGCCGGGAAACGCATCATCATCCTGACCAACGGAACCTCTCCCTTCTGGGATGCCGCCAAGATCGGCGCCCAGGAAGCGGCGGCGGATCTCAAGACCGCCGAGGCTGGGCTGCGGGTCGTCGTCGACACCAACGACTTCAGCGATAAGGGACAAATCGATAAATTGCGCTCTTACCAGGGCATGTCCGATGTCGCCGGGGTCGGAATCTCGATCACCAATTCGGGGAACTCGAGTATCGCCGATGAGCTTCGCAAGCTCGCCAAGCAGGGCGTCAAGGTCATTACCATCGATTCGGACGTCGACCGAAAGAACGACCGCGACTCGCGGATCGCCTACCTCGGAACCGACAACGTCTACGGCGGCGAAGAGCTCGGCAGGGCGGCGAAGGGCCTCAAGCCAGATGGAGGCAAGTACGCGACCTTCGTCGGCCTCAAGGGCGCCGCCAATGCGATTGAACGTATCGGTGGCTTTGGAGTCGGCGCCGGCGACAAGTTTACCCAGAAGGAAAACTTCGGCGATGGGGGCGACCAGAACATCGCGCGCAAGAACGTACGGGACGCGATTGACCGCAATGCGGACCTCGACACCCTGGTGGGCATCTGGTCGTACAACGCTCCGGCGATCGTCGATATCGTCACGCAGCTCAAGCGGCGCAAGGATTTCACCATCGTCACCTTCGATGCCGAGCCGATCGCCATCGACCATATGAGGAACGGCATGATCGACGCCATGGCGGTTCAGAACCCCCATGCCATGGGCTACGAGGGTGTGCGCATGCTCAAGGCGCTCATCACTGATGATAAGGACGCGCTTGCGGCGATGGAGAAGCGCATGAATCGAACCGAGGAGAAGGATCTCTTCGATACCGGTCTGAAGATCATCATTCCTGATGAGGGCTCGCCCCTGGCGGACACCAAGTTCGGTGACAATACCAACAAGCTGACCCTCTCGAAATTCACCGAGTGGCTCAAGAGCAAGGGGCTGCAGGGGTCCTGATGGCTTCGAATCCCGGCGAAGGAATCCAGGGGTCTCATTCCCCCAGCGGCCTGTCGCGTTTGTACAGTCGGTACGCGACCGAGTGCGGCCTGCTCATCGCGATCTTCGCGGTGGTCGTGATAGCGATTCTTATCGATCCGACCAATGCCTATCTCGAGAAGCCCTGGTACAACGCCACGGAGATCCTGAGGCACGCCTCGATTCTCG
>DODI01000505.1:0-4987 GCA_003509045.1 Planctomycetota bacterium
AGGAGGATGGAGAAGCCGACGCCGACGATTCCGTAGCTGTTGAAGATGGCGAGGACGGGGGAGCTGAAAGCCCTGAAGAGTCCGCGAGCGGAGGTGACTCCGAAGATGAAGGTGTAACTGAGGCCGGGACTGACGGAGACTGAAGAGCCGCCGGTTCTTTTTGATTTGATATTTGCTGTCATGGCAGGCTTCGGCCTGCACAATTAACGGCAAACATACTTGTGGTTTACAGGTGGTGATGTGAGCGAGCGAGAACTGCCGCATAATACTGACGCGGAAAAAAGCGTTCTGGGCGCGTTGCTGATTGATTGCGAGGCCGCCCAGGGCGTCTTTGACATCGTCACCACCGATGACTTCTACAGCAATCGCCACAAGAAGATCTTCGATGCCGCGAACTGCATCTACACGCAACATCAGTCCCTCGACCAGGTCCTGCTCTGGGAGGAGCTCAAGAAGCGGGGAGATGAAGAGAAGATCGGCGGAGTCGATTATCTCGATGAACTTGAAGACTTCATGCCCGCCGCCGGCAATGCTGAATCCTATGCCCGGATAGTTCGGGAAAAAGGGGTCCTGCGAGGCCTTCACGAGACCTGCGTTTCAATCGTGAGCAAGATCTATGAATCCAGTGAGGGGTCCCAGGTTATTGTCGATTCCGCGGAAACGGCGATTCTCAAGGTCGCCGAGGGGAACTATACCGGGAATGAATTCACGCCCATCAAGGACGAACTCGATGCGATCTTTAGCCAGATTGAGAACGAGGTGGAGACCGGCCTCAAGACGGGGTATCCGGAGCTTGATCAGATGGTTATTGGCCTGAGGCCCGCGCAATTTGTTGTTGTTGCCGGACGCCCCAGCATGGGAAAAACAACCTTCTGCCTGAATGTAGTTCAAAAAATCTGCGCGGCCCCAGCCGGTGACTCTGAGCCTAAGGCCGTTGCCATCTTCAGCCTCGAGATGGCGCGCCAGGAGCTTGCAACCAACCTGCTGTGCATGAACGCGGGCGTTGACTCCACCCGGGTCAGGAGCAGGAGCGTTTCTAATGAAGAAACAAAGCTCCTGGTGACCGCCGCTGGGCGTCTGCACGATAAAAAAATATTCATCGATGACTCTCCCGGGCTTACGGTACTCAGCCTGCGCGCAAAAGCCCGGCGCCTCCACAAAAAACAGAAGCTTGACCTGATTATCGTAGACTACCTCCAGCTCATGGACGGAGCCGGAGGAGAAAGCCGTCAGCAGGAGATCTCAACGATATCCCGGGGCCTCAAAGGTATCGCCCGGGACCTGGGGCTTCCTGTTGTCGCGATCTCTCAGCTCAGCCGCAAAGTTGAGGATCGAGACAACAAGCGCCCTCGCATGTCTGACCTCAGGGAGTCAGGGGCGATTGAGCAGGATGCCGATCTCATCATGATGCTCCATCGGCCCGAATATTACATGGACAATGATTCAGAGGATACAGACAAGGTCAAAGACCTGGCTAAGGTGCTCCTGGTTAAAAACCGGAACGGCCCGGTAGGGGATGTAAATCTCCACTTTACCAAACACCTTCAGCGATTCGAAAGTCAGACCTATCGCTCCGACGAGAGTGGCTATGTTCCGTCCCAGGACCATCACGAAATGGCCTGAGGCAGCGGCGTGGGGCCGATAAGCTGCATTTGAGCCCTCGATGGGCGTTTTAGGCTTGAGCCTGAAATATAGAGTCGTAAAATGTGCCGCTCCGGGGCATTTTTGTATTCCAAGGGCGACGTGAATGTGGATGCTGCACCCTGTTAGATATTACTGAATAAAGAAATTCGCTGATCAAAGGACTGAAGCGTATGAGAAAGTTACGGTTGCGGGCTGCGGTGTTAACTCTGTTCCTCTTATGTGCTTCCGGGGGGTTCTTCTACCTGGGCGCACAAGCCTTCACTACATTCCTGCCTCCTCGAACAGCTGTTGTTGATATTTCGGAAATTTTTAACGAATACCAGAAGCAGGTCGATAAATCTGGGGAATTGAAAGCTGCTGTTGAGAAGACTACCCGGCTCCTCGATACCCTCAAAGAAGGAATAACGATCAAGGAGGAGGAACTGAAATCTATCAAACCGGAGTCTCCGACTTACGTAAAGATCCTCTCAGAGGGTCTTGAATTAAAAAGAAAATACAGAGAAGCCCAGAAGACGGAGACGGCTGCGATCGCCAAGCAGCAAGCTGGAATTATCAAGGTGATTCGTGCCGAGATTGCCAAAGAGATCGAGGCGGTCGCAACCGCAAAAGAGCTCGACCTCGTCCTTGAAAAAGCCGTTACCGCTGAACTTCAGCGAGGGGCGGGGTTTCATTGGAAGATCATCCATTTCTCCAAGCCCGAATACGACATCACCAAAGAAGTCACGAATCGGCTGAACCAACGTTACAAGCGCGGGTAGACCGGGGGTATTTCAAGGCGAGTGGCCTCTTGCAGGCGACCAACCTTGTCTTCATTCCTTTGAAGCTGAAATGCATAGCCAAAAGACTATAGCCTGCTCTTCCCGCTTAAAGGGCAAGGGCCTCCATACGGGAGTTGAAGTTGTCATCGAACTGCAGCCCGCGCCTGCCGGCAGCGGTGTCGTTTTTGTTCGAACCGACCTTCCAGGCAGGCCGGGGGTCAAGGCTTCGCCGGAGAATTCTGGAAAGCTTCCCAGGTGCACAAGTCTCACCCAGGGCGAAGCTAGTGTGCAGACAATTGAGCATCTGATGTCCGCTCTTTTTGCCACTGGTGTTTGCAATCTCGAGGTCCTGATCGATGGTCCTGAGCTCCCCGGCATGGACGGGAGCGCGCTTCCTTTTTACGAAGCTGTCAAGGAGGCCGGAGTTGTGGACCAGGGAGAGCCGGCGATACAAATTGGTGTCGACCAGCCCATTGTTCTTTCCAGCGGGGACTCAAGCGTCATCGCGATGTCCAACCCGGAGGGACTCAAGGTCTCCTACACCCTCGACTACAATTCACCGCTCCTAGGCACCCAGTATCTCAGCATCTTGATCGATGAAGACGCCTTCGCGCGAGAGATCGCTCCAGCCAGGACCTTTGTTCTGCTCGATGAGGTTGAACGACTCCAGGCCGCCGGCCTCGGCAAAGGAGCGGATCCGTCCAACACACTGGTTCTCGGGCCGGATGGCATTATTGACAACGAGCTTCGCTTCGATGATGAATTTGTTCGCCACAAGATTCTTGACCTCCTCGGCGATCTCTTCCTCGCCAACGCATCCATCTATGCCGACATCCAGGCGATCAAGAGCGGCCATTCTCTCAACGCCGACCTTGCGGGTGCCTTCCTTCACAGCCACAACAAGATCACCGGCAATGGCTCGGCTCACCCCTCCATTCGAGGGAATGGCACTGGGGTGGAGGAGCAGGGTGTTGTTTCGGCCCCTCTTGCAGGAAGCCAGATCGAAGCCATCCTCCCGCATCGTTACCCCTTCCTGCTGGTCGACCGGGTAGACGAGCTTGAGCCCAATGTCAGTGCGACAGGGGTCAAGTCCGTCACCGTCAATGAAGAATTTTTTCAGGGTCACTTCCCGGGCAATCCGGTGATGCCAGGCGTCCTTATCGTCGAGGCCCTTGCACAGCTTGGGGGAATCGTTATCAAGGCTGGTGAGGGGAATCGGGACATCAGCGCCTACCTTCTCTCTCTTGATAATGTAAAATTTCGCAAGCCGGTGGTTCCAGGGGATCAAATCGTTTTGAAAGTTTCAACTGACCGGCTTCGTAGCCGTTCAGCCCAGGTCCAAGGCAGGGCTTATGTCCAGGATCAGCTCGTCGCTGAGGCCGAAATTCGTTACGCCCTCGTAAATCCACGTCCATAGTAATTACCAAGGGGTTAGACTGCCCGTGTTCTGGTCATCAAGGAAACAAGCTGAATATTCAATCGGCGGTGAGAATACCGTCGTCCATCCGACGGCTGAAATCGGCTCCAATGTCGAGATCGGGCCCTTCACCTATGTAGGGCCAAATTGCCGCATTGGCGATAACTGCAAGCTCCACAATAATGTGTCGCTGCTGGCGAACACCGTTCTTGGGGAGAACAATGAGATCTACCCCGGCGCTGTCGTTGGCGCCGACCCCCAGGACAAAAAATTTGAGGGTGAGGACTCCTGGGTTCTCATCGGAGATGGAAATACCATTCGTGAATGCGTGACCATTCACCTGGGCACCCGCCACGGCGGCGGCAACACCGTCATTGGAAACAGGAACCTGCTGATGGCGTGTTGCCATGTTGCCCATGACTGCATACTTGGGGACGGGATTACCATGGCCAACAATGTCCTGCTTGGCGGCCATGTGGTTGTAGAGAACAACGCAACCTTCGGTGGGTTGGCCGCTGTGCATCATTACGCAACCGTTGGAGAGTCAGCTTTCATTGGCGGGATGACCCGAATCAGCCTTGACGTCCCTCCCTATATGCTGGTTGAGGGGAGCCCGGTGAAAGTCTGGTCTATCAACAAGGTCGGCCTCAGACGACACGGTTTTTCTCCCGAGGGCATGGAGAGCCTCAAGGAAGCGCACCGCTGCCTTTACCGTGAGGGCTACTCGCGCGTCGAGGCGGTTAAACTTCTTAAAGACAGGCTTTGGGATTGCCCTGAAGTTCAAAACCTCGTTAACTTCCTTGATCGTGCTGACCAGGGGCACAAAGGACGAGCCCGTCAGCCCTCAAGTGAATAAGCCTGGCTTCAAGTGGAGTTGATTTAATTGGTGATCTCAGCCAGAAGGCCTGCTGAAAACGAGCCCGTCCGGGTTCTCGTGGTCGGAGTCGGGCACCTTGGGAAAAACCACGCTCGCGTTTACACCGAGCTTGATGACGTAGTTCTCGAAGGCGTCCTTGATAGCTCTCCAGATCAAGCCAGGGAAATTGGCGAGAAGCTTGGAGTCCCATATTTTTCCGAATTGACCCCGGAGCTGTTGTCCCGCATCCATGCGGCCAGCATCGTAACGCCCACTCCCACACACGCCGAGGTCGCCAGCCGCTTTATCGAG
>DODI01000495.1:0-3189 GCA_003509045.1 Planctomycetota bacterium
GACGATGCCGGTGGCGGCATCGAAGGCTGATGGTGATTCAATGCGCCTGAGGCGGCTTTGCGTTTCTGAAAGATTGGAGAGTGCTTATGTCTAACGAAAAGGAAGCTCCCCAAACTCAAGAGCCGGAACCTTCCGAGGAAGCGGTTACGACAGAAGAACCGTCCAACGGAGAACCCGCTGAAGAAAACGCTGGCGCCTCTGGCGAATCCGAAGAAATGAACAGGCCCCCGTTTGACCTCAAATCGGGGGCCCGTATTTCTTACGGCCAGAAAAAAGGCTCGGTCATCTCCATCCGGGGCAACGGCAAGGCGCCCTACGAGGTGGGCATCCGCTGGGCCGAAGAAAAACATCCGCAATGGATGCTTTTCGCCGCTCTGAAGCTGGCCTACGAGCAAGGCACCCTGGTGGTCAAGCCCTGACGGAAACTGAGCTGCCCTTTCCTTCTATACATCTCGCGCTCCGGCCTGTCCCCTGGAACCGCAAGGCGCTCGCTTCCCTTATTGCTGGCAGCCTATAGCCTGCAGGCTGCCCCGAAAAGCCTGATTTACCCCCTGGGCCTTGACTAAATTGTGTATTAACACGCGCCCTGAGCTACAGTAAACCTCGCCATTTCAGGGTGTCCCGACACGATGGGCGCTCGTGGTATTTAACCCTCTCTTCTGGCAACCTTGCACTTCAAACCCGGGTTATGGAGCCTGTTCTATGGACAATATCCTGCTCGCCATCGGGCTGCTGCTTGTCAACACACTGTTCCTGGTCGCAACCGTACTCCAGCTTCCCGGAAACTGGCTGATGGTCACCGCTGTAGGTGGGTTCATCCTGTGGGGTGGAGAGCCCGGCTTGTTTTCCATTGAGACCCTTGTGGCGCTCGCGATAATCGCCATCCTGGCTGAAATAATAGAGTTCGCGGCCGGCGCGGCCGGCACGCGAATGTCGGGCGGCTCCCGCAAAGGAGCGCTCTGGGCTATTGCAGGCAGCCTGGTTGGCGGGGTCCTGGGCACCTTCCTCCTGCCAATACCGATCGTAGGATCCGTCTTCGGAGCCTGCGGAGGAGCCTTCCTGGGAGCTCTATTCGGAGAAAGAAGAGAAGGCAAGAACATGCGGGACTCCCTGCGCTCCGGCGGAGGAGCCGCCACCGGCCGCCTGCTGGGAATCGTCGGCAAAATCGGCGGGGGAGTATTGATCTGGGCCATAGCCACGATCGCCTCCTTCTGGCCCTGAGGAGGCGCGCTCTGTTGAAGAGATGCCCGCGAATAACGTACCCAGCTATAGCTGGAACCGCGCGGGAGCGGTAAGCTGAAGACATGAAGCTTCTGGATCTGTGCAGTGAGACCCTTCCGGGCAGCCTCGACCTGAGCGAAGAAATTCTCATCGGGGCGAAACTTTGCGGGGAAATCCCCCGGCTGGCCGCTGAACATGTAGGACGAAGGCCTCTCTGGCTTGCCGACCCCCGCACCTGGGATGCTCTTGGCCGAGCCGACACGCTTCGCGTATCGGGACGCCCGGAAAACGGACCCGGACTCCACCTCCTGCCGGATGAACCCCATGCGAACACCGAACAGATTGGCCTGACATGCGCCGCGGTCGAGGCGGGCGGGTTCTCCGGCATCATCGCCGTTGGCGCGGGTACGGTTAACGACATCGCCAAGATGGCCGCGACCCTGAGCGGCGTTCCATACATGGCCTTTGGAACCGCCGCCAGCATGAATGGCTACGCCAGCGGGATCGCAGCCGTCCTGGTCGACGGACTCAAGACCACCATCGCTGCGCGACCGCCGCGAGCTATTATTCTCGACTCCGAGATCCTTTGCCAGGCGCCTCCCGCCCTCGCCGCGGCCGGCCTGGGAGACCTTCTGAGCAAGCCCATCAGCACGGCAGACTGGTGGCTCGGCAATCGCCTCGAGGGTAGCGGCTTTGAAGCCCTTCCAGGCAGAATCGTCGACGAGGCCGTGGCCCATGCAACGGAACATGCTGCCGGGCTCCCGGCCGGAGATGGTGCCGCCCATGAAGCCCTCGCCCGGGCCCTGGTTCTGAGTGGAGTATCCATGGTCGTCGCCGGGAGCAGCAGCCCGGCCAGCGGAGGAGAACATCTCCTCAGCCATCTCTGGGATATGGAAGCTCTCGTCTGCGGAAGAGAGCTGCGCCTTCATGGAGCCCAGGTCGGGGTGGCCACCTGCCTCTGCGCCGCGCTCTATCAGCTCCTGGTCGAGCTGGAAAACCCTGAGTTCCCGAAGATCCCCAACTGGCCGAGAACATCGGAAAGAATACGGATCGCCCACGGAGAGCTCGCGGAGGCCATCCTGCCGCAGGCGGAAAAAAAGTTCTCCGGCTTCGGCGCAAGGAGCGCACTTCTACGCGCGGAGTGGCCGCAGATACGCGCAGAGCTGGCCGGACTGGCCCTGCCCTCGGCCGCTGAGGTTCGCACGATCCTCCAGGCCGCCGGAGCCCCGGCCAGCCTCGACGCACTCGGCATTGAAAGAGACGAGGTCTTTGACGCCCTCGCAAGGGCCCGGGATATTCGTGACCGCTACACCGTGCTGGACCTTGCCTTCGAGCTGGGATTCTTTCCGGGCGGCATCCGGCAGGTCATCCTGACAGCGGGTGTTTGAAAACACTCCGCGTTTCTTGATCCTCGGCACATGAAGCGGCAACATCTCAATTATGCGACACCTCCTGCTCCTCCTGCTCCTCCTCGCTCCCCCGCTCAGCCGTGCCGACGAGAGCCGCTTCGATCCTCCACTGAAAGGCGCCTACCTGGGCGTGGGGCTGGAAGAAACCCCTGCTGGGCTGCGGATCTCGCGGGTAGAAGAAAAAAGCGCCGCGGCGGCGGCGGGGCTGCTTCCCGGCGACATTCTACTTCGCTTCGGGGAGCTTGACGGGCTCAGGAGCTGGAACATCCGCAAGCTCTGGCAGGCTCTCTCGGCGCTCTCCGGTAGGGGCGCTTACGAGATCTCTGTCCTTCGCAAGAAGCAAGAGGTAGAGCTGAGGATCAGGCCGGACCCCGCCCTGGTACGCGACGCCAAGGAGCTCGCCCGGCGCTTCCAAAACCACCGGCTCTTCAACGCCCTGGAGAACAAGCGCGCGCTGCTGGAAAACATCGAGGGTGAGTTGGTTCAAGCGGTGCGGCGCAGTCCCTCAACGCAGGCCGCCTACGAAGCTCTCAACGAGATCATCGGCCGCTTTGGCGTT
>DODI01000423.1:0-6551 GCA_003509045.1 Planctomycetota bacterium
CAGGTGCTGGTGGCGCTCTTCTGCGGCGTCTGGGTGGGAGCCTGCTTCTCCTACAGCCTGCACCCGGTGAGGTCGTTTCTCTACTCCATCGACACCTACATCGTCGGGGCTCTGTCCGACACCGGCCACGCCATCGTGATCCTCTTCAGCTTCGGACTCGCGGGAACGATCGGCGTCATCACCTATATCGGCGGCATCCGGGGTGTTGTCGAGATCGTGTCGCGCTGGGCCAAGGGCCCCAGAAGCGGCCAGGTGGCCACCTGGTTTCTCGGGCTCTTCATCTTCTTTGACGACTACGCCAACTCCCTGATCATCGGCAACACCATGCGTCCCTTCACCGACAAGGTCAGGGTCAGCCGGGAGAAGCTCGCCTTCATCGTTGACTCCACCGCCGCCCCGGTCGCCACGATCGGAGTCATCTCCACCTGGACAGCCTTCCAGATCGGCCTGATCTCACAGGAGGCGGACATCAAAGACAAGATCGGTGATCCCTACCTCTTCTTCCTGGAGTCCATCCCCTACAGCTTCTACAGCATCCTGACTCTCTTCCTCGTGCTCATCTGCGGGTTGATGCTGCGCGATTTCGGCCCCATGCGCAAGGCGGAGGAGCGCTGCCGCAAGACCGGCAAGGTGCTGCGCGATGGAGCCAAGCCCCTCCTTGACGACGCCATCGCCCAGCTCGGCACAGCAGATGATCTCAAGCCGCGTTGGATCAACGCGGTGCTGCCGATCTTCTGCGTCATCGCCTTCACCCTCATCGGCCTCTACACCACGGGCACTGAGGCTCTTGGAGCCGAGGCGGGCGGCGCCGGGCTCGGCAAGATCATCCAGAGCGGTGACTCCTTCAGCGCCCTCCTCTGGGGCACCATGGGAGCGAGCATGGTCGCCATCCTGATGGCTCTGGGCCAGAGGTTCCCGCTCGATGAGACCATCGAGAGCTGGATCACCGGCGCGCGCTCCATCGTGCTGGCGCTCCTCACGCTGCTGCTGGCCTGGTCGATCGGGGCTGTCTGCAAGGACATCCACACGGGAGCCTACGTGGCCAGCATTTCTGGAGGGGTCCTGACGCCTGAGATCCTCCCCCTGGTAGCCTTTATCTCCGCCGCGATCATCGCCATCGCCACCGGAACCTCCTATGGAACCATGGGCCTGATGGTGCCCATCTTCCTCGGCCAGCTCATGTTCCCCCTGGCTGAAACAGCCGGAATCGACCCGGAGACCACCCGCCACCTGGCGCTCGCGCTGCTGGCGGCGATCCTCGGAGGCGCCGTATTCGGCGACCACTGCTCGCCCATCTCCGATACGACCGTGCTCAGCTCGATGGCCTCGGGCGCCGATCACATCGACCACGTCAAGACCCAGTCCCCCTATGCCCTGCTGACAGCCGGAATCTGCGTTCCGATCTACCTGCTTGTAGGATTTGCCGGGGTGGGGCCAGCCCTGGCTTTGCCGATCGGCCTGGCGGCCGTCTTCTTCGTCTTCAGGGCCATCTCGAAAGACACCGGAAACGTCCGCGGCGACATCGAGAACACAGCCTCTACTCAGGAACCCGAAGCCTGAGTGGCGACAAGGGTCTCCCTCACCTTGACCTCCAGCGATCCGGGCTCTCCGTTGATCTCGAGCAGCGCAATATCCCCTCTCGCCCCCGGAGCAAGGACACCGCGACCCTCAACTCCGAGTAGCCTGGCGGGATTCGCGGAGCACATCAACGAGGCGGCAGCCACCGAATCTGCGAGCGAAAACGCCGGGTGACTTCTTACGTGGACCCCCTGGAGCTCTACACTGAAGAGGTTGACCAGGTTCTCGAAGACCTCCCGCATCCCGATCGCCGCGCCGAAGAGAGCGCCGGCATCGGAGGTTCGCTCGGCAAGCTCACGCTCCTTCGCTGAGCGAACGACCCGGAGGTACCGGCCGTCATCGGCCGGTTCGCCCTGGATACCGCACAGCTCGAAAGGACCGACAGGTGCGCCGGCGCCGAAGCCGGCATCACTGACGCCGACACATCGCGAGACCTCCTTGCGTGAGATCCAGTCGCGCAGCAACTGCGGGTGAACGTGGAAACCGTCGACGATGAAGGTGGCGACCAGGTCGTCGTTACGGAGAGCCTCCTCCAGCAGGCCACCATCGTTGAACACCTTCACGCTGGTTCCCGTCGGACCATTTCCCAGGTGGATCACGTAGGCGAGGCCCGCCGCGACCGCCTCACGAACACATTCGGCGTGCGGCTTGGCGTGCCCGCACCCTACGACAACGCCACGCCCAGCGGCTTCGGCAATCAGGGGGATCGCCTCTGGAGTCGTCTCGGGGGCGATGTTAATCATGGACACCGCGCCGGTCGACAACAGCTGGTCGAGGACACCCGGGTCGGGCGGCAGCACCCAATCGGCATTGTGAGCTCCGTGGAATTCAGGATTCATGAAGGTTCCCTCGACGAGTCCGCCGAGCAGGATGCCGGAGAGCTCCCCGCCGCCGTCGAGAACCTCCTTCATGCCCCGCAGGTAGGCGAGGATCTCATCGAGAGGGGCAGCCAGGGTGGCGAGAACACAGCCCGTCACGCCAGTGCCACCCTGATAATCAAGCACCTCGTCAATTCGCTCAGCATGCTCTCCGGGAGCTCTCAGGCCGCCCGCGAGCCAGCCAATATCGTTGACCTGCAGGTCGATCCAGCCGGGAACCGCCCAGAGACCCGCGGCATCGATCTCCACCGCGCCTTCGGCGTCTCTCTCCTCGCCGCCGAGGTCGGTGATCAACCCGTTTTCCACCAGGATCGATGCGCCTTCAACCCATCCGGCCTCACCGGAGAGGACCCGGGCATCTCGGACCAGGAAAGAAGAGCCTGTTCTCATCATCCAAGGACCTCCTCGAAAGCTTCCCTCAAAACGGCAAAGCCCTCTTCGAGCGCGTCTCGGGGGATACACAGGGGAGGTGAGATCTTGAGGCAGCCGCCGCCAAGCCCTACAGGTGAGAACATCAGGAGCCCCTTTCGATAGGCTGCCTCGGTAATCCGGTAGGCCAGGCCGGAATCCGGATCGAGCGTACCCGGCCGGACCAGGCGTATTCCGCCAACAAGACCCTTGCCCCGGATACAGCCGATGTTGTCCTTCCAGGCCGTCTCCAACGACCGCAGCCCCTCCAGCAGCGTCTCCTCCAACTCGGCTGCCCGCCCGACCAGCCCGTCAGTCTCGAGAGCATCGAGGCAACCGAGCCCGGCGGCGACTCCAAGGGGAGAGGCTGAATGGGTAGAGGTCATGGAGCCCGGCGGAAAAATGTCCATCACCTCATCCCTGCCGATCACCGCGGCGAGCGGAAGAGAGCTGGAGATGCCCTTACCGCAGGCGACCAGGTCGGGAGCAATACCGTAGTGCTCAAAGCAGAAATTCCGACCGGTACGTCCGAAGCCTGACTGCACCTCGTCAAAGCAGAGAAGCGCCTCGTGGCGATCACACCACTGGCGCAGGGAGCGAGCGTATTCGACCGGAAAGAAATCAGGACCGATGCCGAGATAGCTCTCTGCAAGAACCCCGGCGACCTGCGAGGGACGAACCCCCGCCGCATCGAGGCTCCTCTCGAAGAGCTCAAAACCGATGTCCTCGAGAAGATACCCATCGGGAAAAGGGACCTGCACGAAGCTGTCATCCTCGACCCCGATCCATTCCTTCAGGGCATCGATACCGCCGGCATATTGAGAGCCCAGTGTCCTGCCATGAAATCCTCCGCGAAAAGAGATGATCACCTTTCGCTCGGAATCGAGCCGGCGGCCGGCCGCCCGCATGATCTTGATAGCGCACTCAACGGCCTCAGAGCCTGTGGTGAGCAGGAAAACCTTGCCGAGCTCTTCCGGCGCCAGGCCGACCAGCCGTTCGCAGAGCTCTGCCCGGCCCTCGTGGGCAAAGACGTAGGTCGACATCAGCGGTTTCTCGAGAGCCTCCCGGACCCGCTCCAGAACAGAAGGATGGGCATGGCCGGCATTGGCTACGAGCACGCAGGAACTCCAGTCTATCCAGCGGTTCCCGAAGCGATCCTCTACGTTATAGCCCTCGGCTCGA
This sequence comes from Planctomycetota bacterium, assembly GCA_003509045.1. Classification (GTDB taxonomy): domain Bacteria; phylum Planctomycetota; class UBA8108; order UBA8108; family UBA8108; genus UBA8108. The sequence goes on from DODI01000423.1 coordinate 4,047, forward strand.
TCCCAGAGGACCGGAGGCTGGCAGGACATCGAGGCCGGCTCGACCGCGTTGAGACGCTCAAATACCTCGACAGCCTGGGGCGGCGGCTGGGCGGTAACAATTTTTCGATGAGGAGTGTCGACCCGGGGAACCGCCAGCGGCTCGAGGCTGTAGCGTCCATAGCTTGAGGCTTGCTCAGTCATCGCGCAAGCGCTCCCCCTCCGGGCGGTTCTCAATCAGGGATCCCCGCATCAGCCCGGCATCTCCGGGATGGTGAATCAGCAGCGAGCTGCGAAAATACCAGCGCCTGTCGCTGTCCGCCTCGAGGTCATAGGTCTGGTTATCGACGGCTGTGGTTACGGGCACAATCTCTCCATCGAGCTCGAGGGATGCCTCGAAGCCGAGGCGCAGCAGGATCGGCAAGGCGCCCGCGGCATCCCAGAGCTTCACCGACCCAAGATAGGCCAGGAATCGGCCCTGCAGGAGCCCGAGCAGGGGCACCACGGCGGCACCCAGGGACATCACGGGATTCGGAAGCAGACACTGACCTCTCTTGGCAAGAGCCTGGGTGATGGCGATCAGCCCCCTTCCAGCCGATGGCCTCGGCGGAAAGACGAGCTCCTTCCAGGTCCACTCCCCGCCCTCCTGCTTACCCTCGGTCACCGTAAAATCATCCTCGCCGGAGCTGATGATCAGCTCGCCGTAATCCGGGAGGTAGACCCCGCCATGCAGGAGCTGTCCATTCTTCATATAGCCGACCGAGACACCCCAATTAGGAAGAAAATGAGCGAAGGGTGCAGTTCCATCAATCGGATCGACAATCCAGGCCTCCCCGGCGAGCGCAGCCTGAACGTAATCCTCTCCCTTGCGGTTGATGGTCTCCTCGCCAACGAGATAGCATCCTGACTCGACGTTCTCGAGAGCCTCCGTGAAGAGCGCCTCGATCTCGGTATCTGCCTGCGTTACCAGGGAATGATCACTCTTGATCTCGAGAGTCAGCTTTTTGCGCGCCTCGCGGGCCATATCTCCCGCCTCGAGAAGCAGCTCGATAATTCTTTCCTTGTCCCAACTCATTCAATAACCTTCCTGCGATTCTTCATTTCAGTCGCCGGCATCCGCGTAGAGAACACCATATTGCTCCTCGATCCGTCTCCTGACAAGCTTGCCGGAGGGACCAAGCCCCCCGGATTCCTTCAGTCCGCGGGCGCTTACAGTCCAGGGACCGAGCTGTTGGTCTACAGGCCGGCTGGCGTTAAATTCCCGGATCAGCCCCCCAAGATACTCCTCCCTCGCGGCTGTTTTCTGAACACCCTCGCGAAGAAAATAGACGCAGCCTAGCCGCGGCCGGGCATCCCCGATGACGACCACCTCCTCCAGGATGTTGAGCTTCTTGAGATCCGCGGCCTTGAGATCATCCTCCATAGGCAGGGGGAGATAGTTCAGGCCATTGTCCGTCGTGATCCTGTCGGAGACCTTACCGAAGACCTTGAGCCTCCCCCTGTGGTCAAAAGCGGCACGGTCACCTGTTCTCTGCAAGCCGTTGAACGGCGCCAGGGTTCCATCCGGCTCCACGTATCCCTTCGCGATCTGCGTCCCCTCAACCACCAGCTCCTCGCCATCAATCCGGGCTGTGGTTCCCGGGAAGAGGCGCCCGCAGGTCCCGAGAGCCCCGCTTCGCCGGTCTGAAAGTGTCGAGACGCACACCGGCCCGGTGGTCTCGGTCATCCCCCAGCCCTGGAGCACCCTGATTCCCATAACCTCAAAGAAGGCCATCGCCTGCAGATTGGGACGAGCCCCGCCCAGCACCATGAACGAGGGCGAGCCCATTCGCTGCCGAACCATCCGGCCGAAGAGAATCCTTGCAAGGAGGATCAGCGGCAGGCATAGCCAGCCCGCAAGCCGACCGGCCTCAAGCGCGATAACGGCCTCCTCGGCCCTGCGGCAGAGCCGCTTCAGAAATACGCGAAGGCCAAGGGGCAGACGCGCCAGCTTTTCCAGCCCTGGAGGAACCTTCTCCACGCTGAAATCCGCACAGAGCCGCTCATAGAAGAGGCTGCGCATCCGGCTGATCACGATCGGAACCAGGATGATGGCATCTATCTTTCCCGTTTTTTTCTGCGGCAGGCGAGCGAGGTACTGAACATCTGAGAGGAGCACCCTCCGCGGCTTCAGCGAGATAAAAGCCGTCATGACTACGAAGGCGAAGATATGGCTGGCCGAAAGCGGGCAGTGGGCCACCATCCCCTCGACCAGGAAATCCAGGTTGCGGATGTTTTCGATGGCAGCATCCATATTGGAGAGGCTGATCTCGGTGCACTTCGCCATGTCGCCGGAGGTTCCGGAGGTAAAGATCCAGGCCACGGGATGATCGTCATCCAGGTCCTCCAGAAAGAGCCCCCGCCCTTCACCTGCAGGTACGGCGGGCAACTTCTCCGCATCGAGCGAAACGTTGATCGTCTCCTCAATCTCATCTCCCCACCCCTCGGCCCGGCGAAGGAAACCATCGCCAGCGGCGACCACGCCGAC
>DODI01000265.1:0-4436 GCA_003509045.1 Planctomycetota bacterium
CCTCCTGGGGGATGAAAAGCTCTCTGAGGGCGATTATTTCGATTACAGCCATTTCACCGACACGATCATGACCGACCTCGAAGTGAAGGAGCTGCCCAAGGTCTGGGCGATCGGGGGAGATGGAGGGATGGGCGATATTGGCTTCCAGAATGTTTCCAAGGTGATCGTTCAGAACCGGCCGAATGTCATGATCCTCATGCTCGACACCCAGGTTTATTCAAATACCGGCGGACAGAATTCCGACCTCTCTCCAATGACCGGTGGCTTTGACATGAACCAGATGGGGGCGGCCACGCAGGGCAAGCTGGTTGAGCTGAAAAACCCCGCGGAATGCTTTACCAGCGGGCACGGCTCACCCTATGTCACCCAGGTTTCGATGGCGGATGAGGCCAAGTTCTACAGGACCATCCTGGAGGGCCTCGAGTACAGGGGCACGGCATTCTATAAATGCTTTACCACCTGCCAGCCGGAGCACGGCGTTGCCGACGATATGGCCTCTGAACAGGCCCGCCGTGTACGGGACAGCCGCAGCCTGCCGGAATTCGTTTTCAACCCGGCCATCGGAGAGCTTTATAACGAGTGTCTCAGCCTCCAGGGCAACCGGCATGTTGACCGGGACTGGATGTCGGCGCGCTTTAAAGAGACGAAGGAAGCCTACAACTATACAGTTGCTCATTGGTGCGCGAGCGAGAAACGGTTCCGCCAGCACCTTAAGCGCATTAAGGAAAGCGACACCGCCGGGAAGATCCACCTCGACAACATTCTCCTGCGGGTAACCCAGGATGATGTGGTCTCCAGGCGTTTCGCCAATAAGGGCCACCGGGCCTACATCCCGGACTTCGAGGTCTACATGGGCGTAGAAGACAACAATGGTCGCTTCAGCTATATGACACTCTCGCGCCAGATGGTCCTGTATTGCATCGAACGGCGCAAGGCCTGGCGCCTTCTGCAGAGCAAGGCCGGCATCGTCAACCTTGACTACAAGGCTCAGCGGGTACTCCTCAAGAAGGTCGACGACGGAGAAATCTCCCAGGAAGACCTCTTCGATAATGCCCAACAGTTCTTCGAGGAAGAGCTCGAAGTGCTCAAGGCGGCGGCCAAGGCCGAAAAGGCCGTCCTCAAGGCGGCGGAGAAGGCTGCAGCAGAGGCGGCGGCGGAAGCCGCAGAGAAGCTTGCGGGCGACAAGGCCGAGGCGGCCGAATAGGCCAGCCCCCCCACCGGGGACCAGGAGAAAACCGCAAACGCCGCTTGCCTGCAGGCGTGTTCTGAGACGATGCTATAGCCAGGCGGGTCTTTTAACTTTATTTAAAGAGCAATGAAAATGCGCACCAGCAGCTTCTTGTTTGCCCTGTTTATGATAGCGGCTCCCTTCCAGGGAGCGGAACACCCGAACATTCTCTGGATCACGAGCGAAGACCACGGACCCGAGATGGGCTGCTATGGAGACAAACTCGCCGTCACGCCGAACGTTGATGCCCTGGCAAAGAAGGGGATGCTCTTTAAGCTGGCCTGGTCCTGCGCTCCGGTCTGTGCCCCCGCCCGCACAACGATCATCACCGGCATGTATCCACCATCGGTGGGCGGCCAACACATGAGGAGCATGGCCAAGCTCCCTGCCCACGTGCGTTTTTACCCGACCTTTCTGCGCGAGCAGGGCTATTACTGCACCAACAACTCGAAGACCGACTACAACGTCAGCAGCTCGGGGGCCACCGGGTGGAGCGAATCTTCCCGCCGGGCGCATTATAAGAACAGGGAGAAGGGGCAGCCCTTTTTTGCGATCTTCAACTCCACGGTAAGCCACGAGAGCCGGGTTCGCGCAGGCGGCCATAAGGCGGTTCTCGACCCGGCGAAGGTCAGGATTCCGGCCTACCATCCGGACAATGCAGAATCACGCAAGGACTGGGCGCAGTACTACGACATTGTTTCCCGGGCCGATGAGATTGCGGGAGACCACCTGGCCGAGCTCGACAAGGCCGGGCTCGCCGGGGAAACGATCGTATTTTACTACGGCGATCATGGCTCGGGCCTGGCGCGGGGCAAGCGCTGGACCTACAACTCCGGCCTTGCGGTTCCGATGGTTGTGTTCTTCCCGCCCAAATGGAAGCACCTGGCGCCGAAGGAATACCAGGCCGGCGGCAAGAGCGACCGCATGGTGAGTTTTGTCGACCTTGCCCCAACCCTCCTGAGCCTGGCCGGGGTCAAGCCGCCGGAATGGATGCAGGGTCACGCCTTCGCCGGCAAACATCAGCAGGAGAAGCCGAAGTATATGTTCGGCTTCCGGGGCCGCATGGACGAGCGCTCGGACTTTATCCGCACGGTTACCGACGGCCGCTATCACTACATCCGCAACTACAACCCTCATTTCATCTACGGCCAGTATGTTTCGTATAACTTTGTGACAAAGTCGACGGCGGCCTGGAAGAGAGATTTCGATGCAGGGAAGCTGAACAAGGCGCAATCGCACTTCTGGAAACTCAAGCCGACTGAAGAACTCTATGATCTCTCGGTAGACCCCGACGAGGTGAACAACCTGGCGGAGTCCCCCACCCACCAGGACAAGCTCAAGGAGCTTCGCAAAGCACAGCAGGGCTGGTGTCGGCGGATTCGCGACCTTGGCTTCCTGCCCGAGGGAGAGATCCACAGCCGCAGCGCGGGCTCCACGCCGCGCGAGATGGGTAAAGATAACAGCAAGTATCCCTACGACAAGATCTTCGCTGCAGCGGACCTTGCCACCATGCGCGGCGCTGACCAGCTTGCCGCGGTGAAGAAGCTCTTGAAGGACCCGGACAGCGCCGTTCGCTACTGGGGGGCGGTTGGCATACTCAACCGCGGCGCCGCCGCGGTCAAGGCCTCTGAAAAGGAGCTCCTGGCGGCGCTGCAGGACGACTCTTTCTATGTGCGTATCGCGGCCGGTTACGCCTTCGGTAAATATGGCGCGCAGCCGCAGCAGAGAAAAGGCATCGATACCCTTGTGGCGGTTGCCCCCTGGAAGAAAGGGTCGGATGTTTTTGTCTCGATGGCCGCCCTCAACGCCATCGACAAGCTCGACAGTAAGGCCGGTTATGCGCTCGAGACCATCCGCGGTTTTCCCACCAGTGGCGGGGTCTCCCCCGATGGTCGGTACAATAAATATATCGCCCGGATCCTCAGCAAAACCGTTCAGGACCTCGGTAGCGGCAAACAATCCTCTGAGAAGAAAAAGAAGAGGAAAAAGAAATAAGCCCTTCGCGGCGAAAGGCAGGTGAGGCAGTGCTGAGAACCGAGTCACGGGCCGTCACGGCGCTGGCTACAGGTCTGTTATTGTTCCTGGGCGGATGGCTCGCTGGCGTCGAACAGGACAAGGCTCCGCCGCGGATTCACAAGGAGCCGTTTACCGTAGCCGGGCGCCCCGCCTTCGTGATCCGGCCCCCGGAGAAAATAATAGAGCCCATTCCATGGGTTCTTTACGCCCCCACCCTGGGGACGAACCTGCCGGGCAAATCGGAGGCCTGGATGTTTGAACGATTCCTGGGTGCAGGGATTGCCATTGCGGGGGTCAACGTAGGCGAGTCCTATGGAAGCCCTGCCGGGCGCAAGATCTACACAGCACTCCATGAGAAGCTGGTGAAGGACGAGGGCTTCGACACGAAGGTCTCCCTGCTGGCCCGCAGCCGGGGCGGCCTGATGCTCTATTGCTGGGCGGCTGAGAACCCTGAAAAGATTCGCTGTATCACGGGGATCTACCCGGTGTGCAATCTTGCCAGCTACCCGGGGCTCGGGCGCGCCTGCGGAGCCTATGGAATGACGCAGGGGCAGCTGGCAGAGGCGCTTGTAAAACACAACCCGGTCGACCGTCTCGCCCCCCTTGCCGCAGCGGGTGTTCCGATCTTCCATATCCATGGCGACAAGGACAACGTGGTGCCCTTGTCGGCCAACTCCGGCCTGGTGGCGGAGCGCTACAAGGCCGCCGGGGGGCTGATGGAGCTCGAGGTCGCCTCCGGGCAAGGGCACAATATGTGGCGAGGATTCTTCGAGTCCCAGCGCCTCGTGAATTTCCTGATTTCATACACCGCCGATGTCCCTTACGGCTATGTCGGCTCCTGGCGGGGACATCATGTCGGCAGCAAAAAGATCGGCAACGGCTCCATCGTTATGGTGGCCCCCTCCTGGGGGCTCACGGCCGCGCATGTCGCGACGGTCAAGGCCAGGGCGCCGAAGACACGCAACGTCAAGGTCGCCTTCGGCCGCAAGGTCGAGGTCCAGGTGGAGCAGGCGTTCATCGCGCCAAAGGGAGACCTTGCCCTGGTGCGCTTCAAGAGGGCTCTCAAGGGAATCCAGCCGGTGGGCGTGCTCTCCCAGGTGCTCGAGGAGAAGCACGGGGCGATCACCTTCACCATGGCCGGCCACCAGGGGGGAAGACACCACCATCCCGGACGCCGGGGCATTGGAAGGGG
>DODI01000265.1:4760-5129 GCA_003509045.1 Planctomycetota bacterium
CTTAAATTCCGTCATTATCCCGGCAAAGATGGGACTCCGGGCAAGGGTGGAGACAGCGGCGGCGCCTATGTCCTCGACCGCCCCGGTAACGACAAAGACGTTCTCTTCGGCATCGTCAGCGGCGGCACTCGGATCGGCGGCAAGAACTATGGGCGAGGTATCCAGCCGGCCGCAGTTCGCGGCTGGATCGACCGCACGATGGCAAAGAGCGGTGAAAAGGTTCGCTGGGTGCCTAAAAGCAAGGTCCTGCCGCCATCGCCAAAGGCGAAGCCCGGCAAGGGCAAGAAGGCGGGCTAGGGTCGCCGCCGGGCTCTTCCACGCTGTCCCCGCGAGCGATCGGTGATAGGGGTTTTCGGCTTCCACTGGATG
>DODI01000077.1:0-4126 GCA_003509045.1 Planctomycetota bacterium
GGTTCATGCGCCGAATGGGTGTCCTCGCCACGGACTTTTGCGAATCAACAGCCTGGCGCAAGATCTCCTTCAGCTCCGCTACGAGCCCCTTGCGGGTTTCGGCAGCCAGCGGCGGCTCCTTTTCAGGCGGCATCTCTGCGGAAGCGAGCGCCTCGATGAGCTTTTCCAGCAGCTCGGGATTCTTCGCAAGATCAGCCGCGCTCTTCAACGCGAACAGGTTCACCTTCCCCTTCACCTTGGTTCCCTTGCCGTGACATTTCACGCAGCTTTTCGAGAAGGTCGGCCGAATGAGCTTCGCGAAGGCGTCCCCTTGCGCCAGGGCGCCGGGAGCGAGTCCAAGGCAAAGCGCCAGGATTGAACAAGATAAGAGTGCGGTCTTCTGCATATCCAGCTCGAATCCTCCAGTGTCGCAGGAATAACTCTCACAGGAGTTTAACTTTCCCGGGCCCGTTTAGCACGGAATCCTGAAAGGCCCGGCGCAGTGAACCCGGGGGGAGAGTATGTAATTTTCTGTCGAATGGCCCAATAAGGATGTCCAAATTCGGGGCGGGTAACGGACTATAAATGCTGGTGGAACAACCCATCTCCCATAATAACCACACGGAGAAGACCCTGATGAAGAAAACTGCACAAACAGCCCTGGCAGCCCTGGCAATTTCGCTGGTCGCTCTAAGCGCCAAGGCCGACACGATCAGCGGCAAGGTCGTGGATTCCGCCGGCAAGGCCATGGAAGGCGTGATGATCTCGGCCTTCACCGTGGAGTCCAAGAAACGAAAGAGCGTCTCGGTCTTCAGCCAGGCCGATGGCTCCTTCTCGATCGAGGGGCTGTTCTACGAGAAATACTACAAGGTACGCGCCCGCCTCATGGGGCAGCTCGACGCGGTGAAGAGAGATGTAAAGGTCGGCGAGAGCAAGCTCTCCTTTTCCATGAAGCCCGCCACGGGCGAAGATCTCGAAGACCAGCGCACCGCCGACAGCGGCTTCGACATGCTCAAGTGGGAGAGCAAGAAGGACAAGGAAAACTACAAGATGATGTGTTCCTACTGCCACCAGACCGGCTCCAAGGGCTGGAGAAGCCCGGATCTGCCGGTTGACTGGGACACCATGATCCGTCGCATGGACGGTTTCGGCGGCCTCTATAAGCACACCCAGAAAAACCTGGTCAAACGTCTCGTCGAGACCTACTCCGAGAAGGCTGTGGAAAAATGGCCCGCCTTTGTTCCCCCACGGGCTCCCAGGGGACTTGAGACAAAAGCCCGGATCACCGAGTGGGACATGGGAAACAAGTACAAGGTCATGGTTCATGATCTTGAGCTCGGTCCCGATGGCCTGGTCTACGCCGTCGACATGAACCAGAATGCCGTTGTGAGCCTGGATCCGAAGAACGGCGACCGCGAGGTCTACCGCTTACCCGGCAAGTACAGAGGACCGCACTCGATCGAGCTCGCAAATGACGGCAGCATGTGGGTTACCCTGTGCAGTTCCGGCGAGATGGGCAGGTTCGATCTCAAGACGAAGGAATTCACCATCGTCTCGAGCGCCGAGTCCCACCAGAAGAGAGGCTCCTACCCCCACACCCTGCGAATCAACCCGAAGGACCCCGAAGGCCTGATCTGGTATACGGACGCGGGCCGGAACTCCTGCTTCTCGATCCATCCCAAAACCCACAAGGTGAAGGAATACCACCTCCTTAAAAAGAACCAGGCTGTCGGTGCCGGCAAGGGCGAATCGCGTGGAATCACTCCCTACGGTATCGACTTCTCACCTGTAGATGGAACGATCTGGTACTCCAAGCTCAACGGCAACCGGATCGGCAGAATTGACCCGAGAACCCCCGATGGCGACATCAAGGAATGGAATCCTCCCCGCCGCGGCCCCCGCCGCCTGCATATCGACCAGAAGGGCATCGTCTGGGTGCCGTTCTTCGGCACGGGCGATTTTGGGAAATTCGATCCAAAAACCGAGAAGTGGAAATTCTACGACCTCCCGAACGCCGAGAACCAGACGCCCTATGCGCTGAACATCGATCCGAAAGGGTATGTCTGGATCTGCGGGACCAACAGCGACTCGCTCATCCGCTTCGACCCGAAGACCGAGAAGATGGCTCACTTCAGGATGCCCTCGAGGGTGACCTACACGCGAGAGATCGAGTTTGACGAGGAGGGCAACATCTGGACCTGCAATTCGAACGGTCCCGCGCGTCACACCGAGCGCGGCTACGGCTCCATCATCAAGCTCGAGCTCAAAGACGGCGAGCTCAGGACCGCACGAAAGTAGAACCCGGGGAAGTCTCGAGATGACTCAGCGAATCCTGCTTGGCATCGTCCTGCTGTCGCTCTCGGCCTGTACGCCCGAGACAAAGCCTAAGGTCCATCGTCTGGAGAGCACCAAGCGCGCCATCTACGATGCCTTTGTGTATGTCAACCGGATCCCCGAGAAACCCGAGGAGGGCGAGACTGCAGAAGACATCGCCGGGCGCATCTTCGGTCGCCTGGCCAACCAGGAGGGCCGAGTTCTCCTGAAGCTGCCGGCTGGGATGGACAGGGATTCCTACCTCGCCTTCAAGACCTTCTTCCGTTACGAAGGAGAGAAGCAGGTCGGCAATTGCGCCGCCTGTCACAGCCCGGCTGAATTCGCCGATTCGAAGACGCATGTGGTCACCCGGGGTGGAAAGGCCGTGTCCACCCCCTCGCTGCGGAACCTCGACCTCGGCAGCGAAGAGCTGGAGAAGGTGATCCTCGCGAAGATCGCGGCCAGCAGCCTGAAACAAGCGGGCAAGGCTGATGAAATTGACGACGCCTACTCGGCCATTCGCCTGGACAAGAGAGATGTCCCGGGACTCGTAGCGTACCTGGACCTGCTGAGAGATGTGCCGGACGAAAAATTTCGAGACCTGATCCTCGAGGCCACGGTGCTCGATACAACCGGGGACCTCGATGATCAATAACCTGAACAGAAAGAATGAACAAATGTGCTCAAGTCGAATCAAGTGGGCTGTGGTTGCCGCCTTGCTGCTGGTGGGCGGCCTGCTGGTGGCCAACGGTAAACGCCAGGTAGCCGGCGCCAAGGACAGCCCGGCTGTCAAGGGTATCGTTAAGTTCGAGGGCCCCCAGCCGAAACCGCGCTCGATCCGGATGACGGAAAAGGGCGGCAAACCGAGCGGCTGCAGGAAGCTCTACAAGGGGGCCCTGCTCGACCGCAACCGGGTCGTCAGCGAAAAGGGAGAGCTCGCCAATGTCTTTGTCTACGTGAGCGAGGGCCTCAGAGAGAAGAGCTATCCCCTGCCCAAGAAGGCCGCCCTCATGAACCAGGACCGGTGCATGTTCGAACCTCGCGTACAGGGCATCCAGGTCGGCCAGGACTTCCTGATGAAGAACAGCGATCCGCTGATCCACAATGTCCGCTCCTTCTCCATGCGCAACAGGCCCTTCAACGTCGCCCAGCCGCCGAAGACCCCTGACCGCAAGAAGGTCTTCAAGCGCAAGGAAAAGGAGATCATGATCCAGTGCGACTTCCATCCCTGGATGAAGGCCTACCTCTTCGTAATGGACAACCCCTACTTCGCGGTCACCGACGCAAAGGGCCAGTACCAGATCAAGGGCCTGCCGCCCGGCAAGTACACCCTCACCGCCTGGCACGAAGAGTTGGGCGAACAGGAGGCTGAGATCACCGTCGATGCCTCCGGGTCGGCAAAGGCAGGCTTCACCTTTAAATCCAGGAAGTAAAGAATTATGAAGCCGCTTGCCACGATCTGTATCTTGCTGCTCTGCTTCACCGCCCACGGCGGGGAAAACGCCGCTCCCTCCTCGCACATGGTCTTTGACGACAACTTCGATGGTGACATCCTCATCAACGAGGTGCGCGTTCCCAAGGGCGGCGAGGCGATGTACACCTACTACGAGACGCTCGGCTGGCGCGGCGGCGCGGCCGGCTACGGCGGAATCCAGGTACACCCCAGGGCGCACCTCTATATCTTCTCGATCTGGGACCACAAAAAGCACACCGCCCCCATCAAGGCTGTCCACAAGGGACCCGACACCATCACGCAGAAGTTCGGTGGCGAGGGTACCGGTCTCAAGTCCTGGAACTTCAAGCTCGGCTGGAAGCCGGACACCTGGTACACGCT
>DODI01000022.1:0-3646 GCA_003509045.1 Planctomycetota bacterium
GAGATTCCATAAAGCCTCCGGGTGTTCCGGGCTCGAGGACAGGAGTTCGGAATAAACCGCCGCCGCCTCGGCCGTGCGTCCGGAGCGCTTGTAGATCGAGCCCTTCAGGGCCAGGGCCTTGTCGTAGCCGGCATACGCCGCCAGCGACCGCTCGACAAAAGTCAGGGCTCCCGCAATATCTTCCCGGTTGCGGCGAATCCTGGCCAGCTCGAGCGCAGTATCCGCTTCGAGACGGCCCGGCGCTGTCTTCATATTTCCAGAAAAGGCCCGGCGCCTGGCCTCTGCACTGGTCTTTTGCAGGCCGCGGAAACGTTCAAGTGCTTTTTTGCCCTCCGCCCGCCGCCCTGACCGTACCAGCAGACGCCCCAGCAGGTAGTTGGCGCTACGATGTCCGGGTTCCATGAGAATGGCTTTCTCCAGCGCGGCAACAGCCTCCTTCTCTCCTTCGGCAGCCTCTCGCTCTGCCCCGGAGGCGCGCAGGGAGCGCGCATGCCCATCCTGCGCTTCCGCCAACCTGAAAAAAACGTCCGCGTTTTCCATTCCCAGTGTGATGGCCTGGCGAAGTTCGGCGACCGCGGCGGCGTACTTTCTCAGGCCCGCAAGGGACCGTGCCAGGGAGAGGCGAGCGGGAGCCGATTTTTGCCGCGGCATGAGAGAGACGGCCTTCGTGTTGACCTTGATGGCGGCCGGGTAATCCAGGGTCCCAAGGTGGCAGGCGCCCAGGCGAAGCAGGAGGTCGGCGCGGCGCGGGTGCTTCGCAGCAGCCTCGGACAGCACCTCGATAGCGTCACTGTAATTTCCAGAGCGTTCATGTACTCCCGCCAGCGCTACAAGAAGCGCCGGACTGTCCGGTTGGCTGGCAAGCTCCTCCCTGACCATCTCCAGGCTGCGGGCGTAGGCCTTGAAGTCAACCTGGCCTTGCCCTGCAGCGCAGAGCGCCGTGCCGGCCAGGAACAGGATCGCCATCATGGAAAAGGCACCTTTCATGAGTCCCCTCCCCTCACCGGTTGCAGCATGGTGGCTCCCTCCTCGGCGAGGTAGGCCCGATCCATCTCGGGGCCCCTGAAGACCTGGCGACCCTCTTGTCCCGGCCACCAGATCTCGATCTCCTCGATCGCCTCAGCCTTCCCGAGGCCAATCTCCTGCTGCAGGCTGGCCGAGCCGAAGCTGCCGCCGGTTCCTGTCAGCGCATGAATCTGGCGGGAACCACTCGGCACCCTCACCGTAACCTTGATCCGCGCTCCTATGGCGGAACGATTGGCCCTGTTGCCGCGCAGCCTCAGCGTGATCCAGTGATTGCCGTGTCCCGGATTCTCAAATAAAACGTTCGGGAACACATCGCCGGTATACCAGCCGCCCATCACCGCGTAGACATCCTGGTCTCCATCCGCATCCACATCCGCAAAGGCGATCCCGTGGCCTTTCTGGAGATGGCCAAAGCCGCCGGCCGTGGTTACGTCCTGGAAGGCCCCGTCGCCGTTGTTGCGGAACATCCGGTTGGGCATCAGGGTCCTGTAGTCTGGAGCTCCCGTGCCAAGGTAGAGGTCCGGGTGTCCATCGTTGTCGAGATCGCCGAAGTTGGCGCCCATGACCAGGAGAACCCGGTCGAGCCTGGCCGCGCTGGTCACATCATCGAAGGTCCCATCGCCTCGGTTGCGGTAAAGCTTCGGATGCCCTGAGAGCCGCGGGCGGCCGAGATAGTCGCCCGCTACCCCATCGATTCCCGTCCCATCGAAGCCCGCGACGAAGAGATCAAGCCACCCATCGTTGTCATAATCCCAGAACCAGGCGGGAAAGCTGTTGACCGGCTCCTCTACCCCGGCTGATGCCGCTCGCTCTTGAAAGCTCCATCCTCCGGGGGCGGGGCTCTCCCGGCCCTCATTGTGAAAGAGAAGATTCTTCGCTCCCGCCCTGGAGATGTAGAGATCGACGAACCCATCGTTGTCGCAATCTCCCCAGGCAGCGCCCTTGACAAACCCCAGGCTGGACAGGCCGCTGGCCGCGCCCTGTTCGGTAAAGGTGCCATCGCCGTTGTTGTGGTAGAGACGGCTGTCGTAGGAGCCGGCGGCATTGGACTCGTTGCCTATGAAAAGATCGAGCCAGCCATCGTTGTCATAATCTCCCCAGGCGGCAACCTGGGTTGGGGAAAACGAGAGCAGGCCCGCCTTTTCGGTTACGTCATCGAAGACACCTCCGCCAAGATTGCGAAGGAGTGAATTGGGGAATTGCTCGGCTCCGTCGAGCCACCCTCCGCGCAGGACAAGGAGATCGAGCGCTCCATCGTTGTCGTAATCGGCGTGACATATGTTGAGTCCGCCGACTTCTCCCGAGAGGCCCGCTGCAAGGGTGCGGTCATCAAAGCTTCCCTCGGCGTTCTGCGAGAACAACCTCAGCTGATCTCGAAGTCCCCAGGAAGAGACCACGATATCGAGGTCTCCATCCCCGTCGAAATCATCAACGCAGCAACCGCCGGCCAGCCCCACGGCGGCGACTCCGAGCTTGGCCGCCTCGTCCCGGAAGCGTCCCGGGTCGTGTTCGGATTGAAAGATCTTCTCATCGATCAGGTACTCAGGGGGAACCTCCTGCGGATATTTACCAAGAGTCATATAGGCGAGATTGAGCAGCCACCGGGAGCCGAGGTCATCTGGATTCGCGGTGAGACTTTTCAGCAAGACCCCTATGGCGGCGCTGGAGGGCTCCTGGAGACGATGTACACCGGCTTCTCGAATCGGGAAAATACAGGATTGCGGATTGTGACCCGCCAGGCAGTTTTCCTGTTCGGCCAGGCGCAGAAAACCAATCGAAAAATCGGTCCTGAGCATGCTGAAAAAACTCTCCTTTACCCGCTCCGGAGCGGTCGACTGTCCCACCATCGCGGAGAGCCTGTTTAGCTCGCCCAGCGCGGCCTTCGTCTGCCCATCCCAGAGCAGTTCCCGGGCGAGACGATGGCGAAATTCGAGCATCTTGCCGGCCTCCTGGCTGGAGGCGATCCGCTGACGGTAGGCCGGGATCCAGCCGGGGCGGTTGGCCCGGAAAGGTTTTTCTTTCGTTGGCGAATACGGGGCGGCCTCCCATTTGCCGACTACGCCATCGAGGCGAAGGGCCATGGCCTTGGTGCCGGCGGTAGGAACAGCGGGGGGCGGCGGAGAGCAGCCCGCTAGCACAACTCCTGCGATGATCCATCCTGCTATGGTGGGTGTTTTCACAACTTGTTCATCCTCTATTGCAAGAGCATCCTGCCCCCCTTGGAGGGGCAGGACAACCGATTATTCTACATCTGCTCTTATCGGTCCAAGGGGGGCAGGCGCTTTTTCTCATGGCTCAAGATGCGGTGGGTGATCGGCAACCGGGGCGACCCTCTCCTTGCCTCCGCTCATGGCCTCGCATAGGCTATGGCTGGGTTTGACTGGTCTCTGGAGAGGGTACAGACATGAAACGCATTGTTGTATTCGCGCTCGCCTTCCTTGGCGGATTTCTGCACGCACGGGATACCGATCGACTGCCTAATATCGTTCTGATTATCAGTGATGACCAGGCGTGGACCGACTACGGGTACATGGGGCATTCGGCGATTCACACACCCCACATAGACAAGCTCGCCAGCCGGAGTCTGCTGTTTGGCCGCGGCTATGTGGCTTCGCCGCTT
>DODI01000246.1:0-4359 GCA_003509045.1 Planctomycetota bacterium
CTGCCCGGGCTCTGGGCCGGGGTGTCCGCCTGGGTCGGCATCTCGGATCTCTCCGCCTGGCACAGCGAGTGCAAGAAGGCGAAGCGAAAGTACTGGCATGACATCGAGGCCTCCTGCGGAGGCCCTCCTGGAAAGAGCGCCGAGGTCGACCGCGAGTACAGCCGACGCTCACCACTGACCTGGCTGAAGGACTACCAGGGACCAGCCATCGATATCAATGCGGGAATCCGCGATGGTCACACCGGCAGCGTTCCGATCAGCCAATCCCTGCTGGCCTTCAACCGGATCGCGGAAAAGAAGGACCGGGTCGCCGCGGCCGACATTCTCGCCATGACGAAAACCGCTAAGGTACCCGAACATCTGAGACAAGCGATCAAGGACTCGACCTACGGTAAGAAACGGCCTCTCTTCAGAGCCCTATCGAAGAACGCCCGGGTGACGATCTTCGACGGCGGGCACGAAATTGTAACCGCCGCGGCCTTCGGCTGGCTCTCGAAACAGCGACGCCCAGCTTCGAAGCGCTAATACTCGCCAGAGTCTTCAGCGCCCTACGCCCCACTTACCATCCCCGATCCGCACCTTGACCCCGGAGATGGTGGCGGTAAAGACACCCTGGTCCGTGATGGAGGTCCGCACCTTCGCCGCGACCTTGGTGGCGGGACTGCCGGAACCATGGGGAACCAGCACACTGAGGAAGCGCTCACGCTTCCCCGCCTTGATCGGGCGAAAGGCGAAGACGGTAACATTCGGATCCGTATCCTGTGACTGGGCCTGCTTAAGCGAACCGTATTCAAGGATCCCATCATCATGGAAAAAGAGCAGCACCCGGATGGCATCCTCCTGCCACCAGGCCCGGTCGAGCGCAGGCGCGTCGAACCAGTTCCGCTTACTGGCCCCTGCCGCGACGCCTGCCTCTGGAGCCAGGTGCCAGACTGGGCCGGCCTGGTAATCCTCGCCGAGCTGATTACCAGGTACGTATTCGTCAGCAATCACGAGGCAACCCTCGGCAGTCAGAACCGCCTGCCGAATCCAGCGGCTGCCTTTGCCGTAGTAGTGTTCATATCCATACTGTCCGAAGGAATCACCGGCCTTGTTGTTCTCCGCCCTCGCCAGCCCGGCAAGATGACGAATCGATCCGCGCCGCATGAAATCGCGTTGGTCGCCCTTGCGGTCGGGATGGAGCGGAAAGGGATGGCGCCTGTGCAGCGCCAGCAGCAGGTCCAGACTCTCCTCTCCGGTGCCGCCGCCCTTAAGCGAATCGCTCGAGTAGACGTTATTGTACTTGCCCGAGGTGTGCAGCAGCTTGGAGCCGTTGAAGGAGTATTCGTAGAGGTGCCCGGCGACGTTGTCGAGATGACCTGACTTCTCCTCGTAGAGAAAGAAGGCGGCGAAGGGCTTGTCGGCTCCAAGGCCCGGGTTCAGGTAGATGCGCTCGGGAATCTTTTTCTTGAGGGGGCTGAGAAAACCGATGGAGGCTCCGCCCGCTGGCTCTCTCGGCTCAATACCGCGCTCGATGAACCAGCCGAAGCGCCGCCTGTAGGCATCGAGGTACTCCGGCGAGGCGACTCCCCCCGGCGCGCGACCGCCAAGAGCGACCTGCTCGGCCGCCCAGAGATACTCAGGGTCCTTATAGTGCTGCGCCAGGCGGTACCAGAAATTCCCATCCCGGCTCGAGGTCTCGACGTTGTAATAGCCGACATTCCAGGGATCGGCGTAGACCGCTGACGGGGCCTTGCGCACGGGCGCGCCGGAGTTCGGATTACCCCGCACCCCGCCGCCATGGATGAAGGCGAGAGCCCTCCGCCCGACCGCGTTGATCAGCACCCTGTCACTCTCGATCCTGCCGGTCGCCTCGGCGACATCAAGCAGCCCGTGAAGGAAGATCGGTCCGTAGGGATAGTAGGTCCACTCCTTCCAGTCACCGAATTCGGAGAGGCTGCCCCAGATACGGTCGAGCCAGGCACGGGCCGCCCCGGCCTGCGGCGCGTCGGGGAAGAGCTCCAGTGCCAGGGCTACCCCTCCGCCGTTGCCGTAGGAGTGGTTATTGGCCGACTGCGCGCCCTTCCTGAAATCGAGAAACCTCGGCTCGAGGCTCTGGTAAACGATCTTGCGGAAAAGCTCCTCCTCCGCGGCGGTCAGCACCTTCTGTCTTGAGAGCTCCTCGTAGATTCTCATTCTCGAGGCGCCGCCCCAGCCTCCGTGGTAGCCGCCGCCGTGGAAGTCTCGCTTGAGGGCCCGGCCATCCTCCGCCTTCCTGGCCACCTTGTTGCCGCTGTTGGTAGTGAAGAAGATATAAAACATGTCTCCCTCGCCCTCTGCCTCGGCCTTGGCGTACCAGTCAAGTATCAGCCCTCGCAAGACGGCTCTCAAGATCCGCAGCGCGTTCCTGTCCTTGCGCCCCCCATCGACAAACCGCGCACGCAGGCGATCCCATTGCCACCAGCTGCGTGAGAAAGAATACCGATCGTGAGCGACCAGCGACTTCCTCAGGGCCTCCTCCATCTCAGCTATGTTCTCTACGCCTTCGTAGGAGAACCTGGGATGACCAACGAGAAGCTCCGAAGCTTGTATTTCCCCCGCCGGAAACCGGGAGGTCAGCAAGATCCCAAGCAGAACCAACGAGGTGAGCCGGAGAAGATATTTCATGAGGATGTATCCTGGCTGGAGAGCTGAACAATGAAGGGAAAAGCCGACCGCGAAAATGAGATTAGCACCAGCAACCAGTCCATTCAATGACAGGAAAAGCGCCAAATCTCTCCTAAATCGACTTCCAGCCCCGGCTGAGTTCCCATAAGAACTGTTTTCAGACATATTTCGCATCTGGGTCAGATAGAGTTCGCATCGGCTGAGATCGGGCCCTATACTTCGCAGTCCGGTTGAATCCGGAAACTTCTATTTTACGGCGCACAACAGGATCTGATTTCAAGATCGCGCCGCAACTTTTCAGACCTCCCCTTGCCCTCGACTGTTGTGGCGGCTCGGCGCAACTGTCCCGGCTCCCGGGAAAAACCCCGGCGAGCGACCACGGGCTCCACGAAAGAGAGCAGATGAATTCTCCAACCGTCTCAAACACGGGTGGGTTCGACGTATTTAACCTCGACCCCGCCCTCCTGAACGCACTCCGTAAAGCTGGCTACGATGAACCACGTCCGATCCAGACGGAGTCCATTCCCTCGGTAATTGCCGGCCGCGATGTCCTTGGACTCGCGCAGACCGGAACCGGAAAGACAGCCGCCTTCGGGCTTCCCCTTCTCCAGCGGCTGCTGGAAAACCCCGGGCCCGGACCACGCGCCCTGATCCTCGCTCCGACAAGGGAGCTTGCAATCCAGATCGACAAGGAAATCAGGACCCTCGCAAGGGGAACCCGAATCCGGACCGTCACTGTCTACGGAGGAGTCTCTGCCCACGCCCAGATTCAAACGCTCAGGAAAAGACCTGAGATTGTCGTCGGCTGCCCAGGACGAGTCCTTGATCTGTTCCAGCGCGGCGAGGTAAAGGTCGGAAAGATTGACACGCTGATCCTGGATGAAGCTGATCACATGTTCGACATGGGATTTCTGCCGGATATCCGGCGGATCATATCCAACCTGCCGGAAAAACGGCAGAACCTGCTATTCGCCGCGACGATGCCAAAGGATCTCCGCAAGCTGACGAACCAGATCCTCGTCGACCCAATGGTTGCCGAGTTGGCGCACTCCAAGCCCGCCGAGACCATCGAACACGCGCTTTATCCCGTCCAACAGACAAGAAAACTGGCTCTGCTCGAGCACCTGCTCAAGGACGCCTCCTTCTTCTCCTCGATCGTCTTTACTCGCACCAAGCACAGGGCCAACCGTCTGGCCAGCCAGCTCAAGAACCGAGGGCTGCGCGCCATCGCAATCCAGGGAAACATGACCCAAAGCGCTCGTGATCGGGCAATGAAGGGTTTTCGAGATTGCAGGTTTGACGTTCTCGTGGCAACGGATATCGTTGCCCGCGGAATTGATGTAGACCAGGTGTCGCATGTCATCAATTACGATGTCCCGGACAATGCCGAGTCCTACACACATCGTATCGGCCGAACGGGGCGCTCCGAGAGGGAAGGACAGGCCTACACCTTTGTAGCGGAGGATGACCTGGCTACCATCGAAGACATCGAGAGGAAGCTCGGAGTCTCAATCGACCGCCGCACCATTGAAGGTTTTGAAGGACTGCAGATTCCCCTGCCGACACGCCGTCAGCGTCGTGGCCCCCAGAGATCATCCGGCCACCGCTCGTCCCACGGCCAACGAGGATCGAGGCCCACCCACGGCGGCTCCAGAAACCGGAGCTCCAGCGACTCGAGGTTCAAATCAAGCGGCTCCGGCAAGCCCCGCCACG
>DODI01000408.1:0-3407 GCA_003509045.1 Planctomycetota bacterium
GACCCTGGTGAGCGCCTGCCGCGGCAGCGCGGGCGACTGCCAGGAGACGAACTGCGGCGTCCTCGAGCCCGGCGTCAACAAGATCACCGCCTACGTCTGGGAGGGCGGAGGCGGCTGGAACATGCGCGTAGGGCTTCGCGATATCAGCGGGCAGGTTCTGAATGACGGTAACGGAGACGTCGTCTTCCTCGGCACGGGAGAGGAGGACGAGCTCGAGGGGCAGATCCTGGATGAAGACGCCGGGTGCGACCTGGGAGTCAATCCCGCCGGCTGGATCCGGACCGATGGCTGGAACATGCTCCTTTCCCTGCTCAATCCCGCCGGCTGCGGCGGCGGCGGAGTTGGTCTCATGGAGGGAAACTGGGTCGATCCCTATGACCTCATGGATGAGGATCCACAGGCTGGCGATACCTGGCCTGATATCGATTTCACGCTTGGCTTTGCATCGGGCTTCGACAACGGCGGCCTGACGGAGGAGCCCACCTGGGTGACCAAGCGCTACCTGGATGAAGAATTCGGTACTGACCTCCCCACAGGGGACGTGGTTGATTTCCAGGGCATAGCGGACTATCTGAGCGCGGCCGGCGTTACGCAGTTCTCTATTCCGAACGACAACGTAACGGCGATCGCGACGACCTACGTTATCAACCAGACCGATGATGTGTTGCCGGTTGATATCTGCACCGCGAGCGATGATTCGATCAAGGTCATCGTCAACGAGGAGCTGGTCACCAACGTCAGCGCCTGCCGGGGGTCCGGCGGGGATTGCCAGGAGACCCGCCCGGCGATGCTCGAACCCGGGCTCAACAAGATCACCGTCCAGGTGTGGGAGGGCGGAGGAGGCTGGAACTTCCGCCTCGGAATCAGGGAGTCCGGAAGCAACCAGAATCTCAACGGTCTTAATGGGCTGGTGGAGTTTCTCGGAGCCGATATCGATGGCGATGGCCCAGTTGATCCTCCTCCTCCGGCGGGTCCGCGGTTCGTGCGGGGAGATGCCGATGACAACGGCGTCGTGAACCTCACCGATGCGATCTTCAACCTGAACTACCTGTTCATTGGCGGCGCGGCGCCGACCTGTATGGACTCAAGCGATGCCGACAATAGCGGCACCCTTCAGCTGACCGATGGCATCTTTCTTCTCAACTACCTGTTCATCGGAGGCGCTCCTCCTCCCGCTCCCGGCGGTGAATGCGGATTGGATCCGGAGGAGCCGGCGGACGGTCTCGGCTGCGAGACCTTTGAGAGCTGCCCCTGAGGGAAGCCTTGTCTCCTACGCCATAGCCTGGACTGCCTGGTCTCTTCATCTTGTCCGCCATGGCGGCAGAGGGGCTTTCGTGTCCGTTTTAAACTCTCTCTCGATCGACAGATCCTGTTTGATTTCAGGCCGCTGTGGACGGACAATGCAGGCCTGTTAAGCGGTCGGAGGTAACTGAAATAATCGCAGTTTATTTCGCGGCGGAGGTCCATTTAAAAGGGTCTGGACCTTTTCGCTTTCTCCTGCGATGGCTTCCATGATGCTGCTAATCGATTATGGATGCTCGAATTCAATTGCAGAGTCTGTGAGAGTTTCATGGACGATCAAACCTTTAGGAGGTTGTGTAGCTATGTTTAAGAGACTGGTTTTTCTGTTAGTTGTCCTGGGGCTCCTGCCCTGGACTGGTTCTGCTGTATTTGCGCAGGTCGATATTTGCGACGATGCTATCGAGATCGATGGCAACGACGTCATTGCGGGGACCACTTTTGGCGCGGCGCCCGCTACCGAAGACAACGATTTCAACTGCGGTCCATGGAACTCGCCGGGCGCCTGGTTTATGCTCCTCGGTAATGGCGGCGAGACAACCGTCACGACCTGCAGCGGCAATCTCTCTTCCTATGATACCGCGTTGAGCGTTTTTACAGGGGAGTGTGACGACCTTGTCTGTATCGGCAGCAATGATGACAACTGCGCCTCTTTCAGGACGGATTCGACGGTCAGTTGGCTGTCGGGGGTAGACGAAATCTACTATATCCTCGTCCATGGCTGGGATATTTCGACAGGCGACTTCACCCTGACCAGCTCCCAGCTCGAGCCTGGTGTGGTGGCGAACAGTCCTAATGGCTTCATCCAGGCCAAGGCCTGGAACATGCTCTTTCCCGTGCTCAACCCCGCCGGCTGCGGCGGCGGTGGAGTTGAAGTCATGAGCCAGAACTGGGTCGCTCCCCACGACCTTGCTGAGGAAGACCCCAAGGCCGGTGACGAGTGGCTGGATATCGATTTCAATGGTGCCTCCCCGGGCTCCGGTTTCGACAACGGAGGCCTCAGCGATGGTCCGATCTGGATTACGAAGAACTTTGTCTCGGAAGCGCTCCAGGTAAATCTTACCGGTGGGGATCTCGTAGATTTTCAGCAGATGTGCGTCGAGCTCACGAACGCCAATGTCGGCGGCCCGGTTCCGAATGACAACGTCATGGCGATCTCGACGACCTATGTCGAGAACACCACAGATGAGCCGATGAGGGTTTTCGTCTGTTCCGCCAGCGACGACTCGGTTCGCGTAGACGTCAACAACCACACCTCGACCCTGGTGAGCGCCTGCCGCGGCAGCGCCGTCGTGTGCCAGGAGGTCAACTGCTCCGAGCTGCTGCCCGGTATCAACAAGATCACCGCCTATGTCTGGGAGGGCGGCGGCGGCTGGCGGATGGCGATCGGGCTGATGGATGATACCATGCAGCCGATCACAGATAACACCGAGGGAATCGTCTTTCATGGCGCCGACGAGGATGGCGATCTTGAGAGCCAGCAGTCCGATGAGGCCCCTGATTGCACCATGGAGGGGATCAATCCCTTCGGCTGGCTCAGGACCGAGGCCTGGAACATGCTGTACCTCGACCAGGATGGCGGCGCGGCCGTTCCGCTCGACCGGATGGCCGGCAATTGGGTCGCCCCCTATGAAATGTCGGAAGAAAACCCCCGCCCGGGCGAGGAGTGGGACATCGAGTTCTTCGATGCCGAGTCTACAGGCTGGGGAGGGTTCGTATTCAATGCGCTGCCGACCTGGTTCAGCGTGGCCTCGATGGATGATGAGGGTATCCCGCTGACGGTCGGTGACCTGGTGGATTTCAACGCGATCGCTACGCAGGTGGGCTTCGGGAGCAACGACAATATCATGTCGATCTCGACGACCTACGTGGAGAACACCACGGATGCGCTGATGCGGGTCCAGGTCTGCACCGCGAGCGATGACTCGATTCGTGTCGATGTGAACGATTATACCGTGACCCTGGTCAGCGCATCCCGCGGCAGCGCCCCCAATTGCCAGGAGACGCGGTGCGCCGACCTGGAGCCCGGCATCAACAAGATCACCGCCTATGTCTGGGAGGGCGGCGGCGGCTGGAACATGCGAATCAGCCTTCGTGATCAGAACGGC
>DODI01000507.1:0-8544 GCA_003509045.1 Planctomycetota bacterium
GAGATCCAGCCCTGGCGACGGTGAGTTCCTTCAGCACCTGCTCAGAGAAGACCGTATTCCCGGTGAACAGATAGCCATCGAAGAGGTATTGTTCTCCCTCCGCGATGGAAATCTCGATGTCGAGGCCATCCTTTTCAGGGAGGATCTCGATGGAGCTCGGCTCAATCTGGACATCCATGTAGCCGTGGCTGCGGTAGAACTTCTTGAGGTTGACGATGTCCATCTGCAGGTCGCTGTGCTTGAAATATCCTGGGGTGAAGAGGCTGAGAAGCCAGAGACCCTTCGTCTTGGTCGTCATGTTCTCCTGGAGTTCACTGTCGGAGAAGGCGTTGTTTCCACTGAAGCGGATGTTCTTGATCTGGACCCGGCTGCCTTCGGATATGGTGAAGGAAACGATCGCTCCGCGTTTACTTGTCTCGATCTTGTGATCGACCGCGACAAAGAGAAAACCCTCATCCAGGTATTTCTTTCTGATGGCCTGCCTGTCCTGTTCGACCAGGTACTCGTTGAACAGGTCTCCTTCCTGCAGCCGGAGGGAGGGGGTGCTCGAGTAGAAGTCGCTTTCACTGAGCTGGTCACGGCCCAGGTAGAGCACCTTGTAGACAATCGGCTTTTCTTCCACCACGAAGCGGATAGCCACACCGTCTTCGAATTTGCTCTCATAGGGGCCGAGCACCCGCTTGAATTTTCCAATCGCGAATAGTTGAGCGGCTTCCCGTTCGACAGCTTCAGGGTTGTAGCGCTCACCTATCCTGAATTGAAGCCGACCGAGAATTTCCGATTCGGGCGTCTTGTCGAGCCCCTCGATGGTGATCTTGCGGATCTGTTTTCCGCTCAGTGGTGATTGCTGCGCCAGGGCGTTTCCCGGGGCGAGCGCAAGCATCGCAAAGCACCCAAGCACCAAGCTTCTGAGCGAGCAGGATTTTTGAATTAAAAACACCATCTGACTTTACCGTTTTAGTGAAAAGATCGGGGCTGTCAAGTTATCAAGGAGCTTTCGGCAGTTCTTTGGCTGAATTGTCCCGATTTTGGACGAGTCGGTCCGCAACAGGTATCAAACAATCCGGGAGAGAATCTCAGGACCAGACCCTAATCCCTTGTCTCCGTATAGCTTGGGGACGGCGGCCGGTTGTTTCTACCGGCGGTACGGGACTTGCTCCTTGTCAGTATATAAAAGACCCTATTTTGTTGATCCATCCCACTTTGCAGAGGCGACACCATGGAAGCCAAGATCATCTCAATTGAAGAAGCCAACCGTATGCTCCCACTTTTGAAGGGGATCGTTGGTGACATCATGATGAAGTGGAAGGCGATCATTGAGAAGCGTGCGGAGCTCGAATGCATCGAGAAAGGCGGCCGCGGTTTCGAGGCGGGGCTTGTTCTGCTGGACAGGGAAAATGACCTTCGTGATCTGAAGCACCAGCTCAACAGCCTGATCGACAAGATCAACAGCTACATCCGGGAGGTTGAAACTCTTGGTTGTTTTGTGGAGGAGTTCAAGAGAGGAGTCGTGAACTTTCCATCGCTCTACAATGGCCGAAAGGTTTTTCTCTGCTGGCAGCCCGGCGACCTTAGCGTGGGGTACTGGCACGAGTTGGACGAGACCTTCAACGACCGCGTGGCGATCCGTGACTTCTCAGAGTTCCTGTGCCACAACCCGGTACACGATTAGAGCAGCCAGGGAGGTTGCTCAATCTTCGGCGGCAAGAGAATCGATGATCTCTTCGGGAACATCGAGATCGCTGAAGAGATTCTGAACATCCTCATGATCCTCGAGGTCTTCGAGGAAATTCAGGGCGGCCTTTGCGGTTTCCTTATCCGCGATAACCACGGGATTCTGTGGTTTGTAGATCAGCTCAGAGCGCTCGAAGATGGGTCGGTCGTCTTCCGCTTCGCCCCATTTCTTCTCCTCACCGACACCTCGCTTCTTCTCGAGGAAGGACTGCAGGGCGCCTCGAACCTGGTCAAAGGATTCTGCTGGAACCTCGACGTCGAAGGACGCGCCGGCTTCTTCGATATTTTCAGCGCCGGCTTCGATCGCCTCCTCAAAGAGCTCCTCTTCTTCTACATCTTCTTTTGAGATGCTCAGGAGGCCTTTGCGGTCGAACTTCCACATCACCGAATTGGATTTCCCGAGCGAACCTCCCCGCTTTTCCAGCAGGTTCCTCATCTCCCCTCCTGTTCGGTTTCGGTTGTCGGTGAGGGTTTCCATGATGACGGAGAGGCCGTGGGGGCCGATCCCCTCGTAGGTGAGCTCTTCGATAGCATCTCCCTGGAGCTCGCCGATACCTTTTTTGACTGCGCGCGCGATGGAGTCCTTCGGCATGGACTCTGCCTTCGCTTTTTCAATCGCGTAGCGCAGCTTGAGGTTTTCCTGCGGGTTTCCTCCGCCGTTGCGCGCCGCAACCATGATGTATGTGGCAAGCTTGGAGAACATCTTGGACTTGCGGGCATCTGCAGCGCCTTTGCGATGCTTGATATTAGCCCATTTTGAATGGCCAGCCATGTCGCCTATTTTTCCAGGTCAGTGGTAGAGAAAAATGAACCGGGCCAGCCGGGATTTCCGGAGGGCTTTTCTTAGGTAACCAGGCCTCGGCGCTTTCAACGCAGCGGGGCGAGGAATCATTGCTTAACGGATCCGCAGGTGGCAAGAGTGTGGCTCACGACTCAGTCGGAGGCCTTACCTGCTGGTTTTCTTTTTTGCTGAGGTCTTTGATTTCTTAGCCGGAGATGTTCTGGATCTACTAAGACTCAGATCGGCCGGAAGTTCTTCCGGCTCGGTCATCTTTTCATAAACGTTCGTGTGGTAGAGCAGGTAGTGGTGGAGAGGAATGACCTTTTCAGGTCCAACCAGATCGTAGAGCCGCTTTCCCTTTCGATCCCTGGTCTCAGTTTTTTTCGCCAGGCTGAGCTTTACCAGGAGCTTCTCCATTTCGAGGGTGAGCGGCAGGACGGGGCGCTCCTTGACATGCATGAGCACCATTTCAATCGTCGCGGGCTTGATTCCCTTGATCTGTTTGAGGAATTGCTTGGTGTCACTGAGGTTTTCTTCTCGTAGATATTCGAGGGAGATCTCTCGCAACTCTCCGTGGATGAATTCGAGGAAGTTTTTGATAAAGACGGCGAGTTCTAACGAGTCGTAGCTGTTTCTCAGGCCGATCTGGATGTCCCGAATCACACTGACCCTGACCTCGTTCCAGTCGACGAACTCCGATTTCAAATGATTGAAGCACCTCCTGGCTTTTTGGGGCGTCATGTGGAAATGCATCCTGTGGAAGATCAGCAGATCGACAATCGAGTCAGGATAGTTATCTGTTCTGACAGCGGGTGCGCAGAATTTCTCGGCCGAGTCGAGGATTGTTAAAAGTCGCTTACTGATTTTCACCACGGTTCACTCGAAAAAAGAAAAGGTGACAATGAAGAATTATGTCACCGTAAGGTAGTTATTTTAAAGGACTTGAGGCCTGTTGGCTGTAACGGACTTTCAGCGGTCACTCAGAGAAGAAGGGATTATACTCCAGTGCTTCAAAAGCATCAAAACCTCTTCAAATCTACTCCCTCTGAATATATTAAACCTTTTGAGCTAATAACTTATGTTTAGTTGCAGTCGTCTTGCAGAGCGCCTTCCTGCGAAGATGAAGGTTTTCGGAGGGGCCATAAGCTGATATTCAGGCAATAGTTGCCTGGTCAGCCTTACCTAATCGGCGGCCTTTTCCTGTTACGAAGGCTTTTCTGCGGTGGGCCACCAACTCGGCGGCGATGCTCACAGCGATTTCCTCCGGAGTTCTGCTGCCGATGTCGAGCCCGATTGGAGCATGGATCTCGTCCAGTCTCTCCTGGGAAACCCCCGCTTTCCGGAGCATCTTGTAGATCCGGGCTATCTTGGGTTTGCTGCCAATAAGACCGATATAGCCGGCGGTGGTTTTGATGGTTTTTGAGAGGACCAGGTGATCGTATTTATGTCCCCTGGTCACAATAACAACGAAGGAGGCTGGGGAGATCATCAGTTTCTCAAGACACTCTTCAAAGTCAGATACGATGACCTCGCTGGATGCTGGGAAATGCTCTGAATCCGCAAATTGAGGCCGGTCATCGATAACTACGCATTTCATCCCCACCAGTTCCACCAGGGGAGCCAGCTGCCTTGCTATGTGCCCGGCACCAAAAATATGGACAGTCGGGCGACCTAACGGCTCGATGAAAATTTCGACGATGCCTCCACAGGCGAGTCCCTCTTCCTCTGCGGTATTGGCTGAAAGCTCGAAACTTTTGCGGATGGGCGAATCTCTTTCAATCGCTTCACGTGCGAGCGCCCAGACGTCCGCCTCGGTACACCCGCCTCCGATGGTGCCGACTGTCGAGCCATCTTCGCGGATCAGCATCTTGGCTGATTCCTTGCCGGGAGTCGAACCCCTGGCTCCTATAACAGTAGCCAGGGCCCCTCTTTGACCCTCCGCGAGGAGTTTTGATATCTCCCTGTAAATATCAGACATAAGGCTACTTATAGCATTTTTGCTCGATTCTATCCAAGCTCCATGCCGATTTGACCTGTTCTGCCCCATCCGGAACCTTGTTGTATACTTCTATGTCGGTGGGCGGGGATCTGGCAGTAGATCCGGGCAGGATTGAAAATGAGCAAACAGGGTATTGTCTCTGCAAGTGAAGTGAGTGAACTCAGCCCAGATTTCCAGGATTGGAAACAACAGGCTGAGTTGCAGAAGGTGCGCGCGGTCAAGGCGCTCCAGGCTTCGCTGCGTATGTACGAGTTGAACGAGAAGATCAAGTCGACTCTTGATCTGACCACCCGTCTTCTCGATCTTGAGAGCGAGGCGGAGCTCTTCAGTGAGGCGGTGAATATTCTGACCTCCGAGGAAGGGATGGGGTTTCGTGATGCCAGTCTGCTCCTGATTGAAGAGGGCAGCCTTCACACAGCCTGCTCTACGCTGGAGCGCGGGAAGAAGGTCTTCACTGCTGAAGGAGACAATCGGTATGCCCGCTGGCTGGCAGCTGAAGGGAAGGGCGAGACCTTCCCGGGCGGCGAAGCCGATCAAGAGCTGATGGTAACTTTGCGCAGTCGAGGGCGCCTGCTTGGTTTGCTGGAGGTGGTCCAGCATGAGCGGGAGAAGGTTCTCTTCGAGGGCCTGGACTCCTTCGTGGAATGGCGGCGGGACCTGGTGACCAGGATTGGGGAGGTTGTCTCGATGTTGATTGACAATCTTCGCCTGAACCAGGAGCTCAAGCGGCAATCGACCGTAGATGCTCTCACCGGGGCCTACAGCCGGAGCTTCTTTCTCCAGAGGGCGGAGGATGAGGTGAACAGGGCGCTGCGTTACGGCCGCGCGCTCTCCCTCGTTTTCATCGATATCGATCATTTCAAGGAAATCAACGATGAGCAGGGCCATCTTGCCGGAGACCTGGTCCTGCGAGAGCTGGGCTCTCTTTTTCGCCGCAACGTTCGAAACGCGGATGTTCTCGGGCGCTACGGCGGGGATGAATTTATCTGGTTGCTGCCCGAGACGGATCTCGATATGGCTGTTTGCGCGGCTGACAAAGTGGTCAACGAGGTCAGGGTTCAGCGCTTTGAGCTGTCGGGAAAAGGAACCTCCCGGGCGACCATCTCAGTTACCGCCAGTCTGGGAGCGGCGGGCCTTTTGCCGGGGGAGGATGTGGAATCTCTCCTGAGCCGGGCTGACGAGGCCCTGTACAAGGCCAAGGCAGCGGGCAGGGATCGACTGGTCAGCTGACCTGTCTTATTCCCGTTCAGCTTCCGGCTCTTCGGCCCGCTCCTCGCCAGCCTCGGATGTTTCAGGCTGGCGCGTCCCGGCTTCACTTTCAGCCTTGCGGTCGAGCTCGAGAATTTCCTCGATCCGAGCCATGCGATCATCGAATTCGTCGAGGACGAAGTGGAGCAGGGGGACGTTGCGGAGATCCAGATTCTTGCCGACTCGCTGCTGGATGAATCCGGCGGACGATTCGATCGCGCGAAGCGACTTGACCTGGTCGGCCTCCGGACCGAGCACTGAGAAGTGGATCTTCGCTTCACGAAGATCAGAGCTCATTTTCACATCCAGTATCGTAACGAAGCCCAGCCGTGGGTCGTTTAATTCCTGCTGGACCACGTGGCTGACGATGAACTTGACGCGGTTGGCTATTTTCTGAACGTGGCGGGGAGGCATTTGGTGGTATGAGGTTTTGACCTGGGTGAGCTGATGCTGGGTTCCGGATCAGCCACCCAGTGTTCGCGCCTTATGGGTGATCGTGTAGGCCTCGATCACGTCATCCTCCTTGATGTCCTCGTAGCTTTTCAGCTTGATTCCGCATTCGAAGCCTTCCTTGACTTCCCGGGCATCGTCTTTGAGGCGCTTCAGGTTGGCGATGGAACCCTCATGAATTGGAACATCGTTTCGGATCAGGCGTATCTTGTCGTTACGCAGGATCTTGCCCGTGCTGACGATACAGCCTGCGATGTTGCCGAGCTTGGAGGCCTTGAAGACCTGCCGGATTGTGGCTCGCCCATGGAACTCCTCGACCTCTTCAGGAGCGAGCCGGGATTCCATGGCTGCGCGGATATCATCGACGACCTCGTAGATGACCTTGTAGCTACGGATTTCTACTCCAGCCTCTTCAGCTACGGAGCGGGCACGGTCGTCGGCTACCACATGGAATCCGATGATGACCGCATCCGAGGCCGAGGCCAGCTGGACATCTTCCTGGCTCACCGCCCCTACTGCGGTGTGGATGATTTCTACCTTTACCTCATCAGTAGACAGGCCTACCAGAGAGCTTCGAAGGGCCTCTATGGAGCCTCGCACATCAGCCTTAATGATGAGATTGAGCTCGACCACCTCACCTGAACCGACCTTCTCAACAAGGTCGATCAGGGAACGTCTCTTGCCGCTGGATTTTTCAGCCTGCTCCATCTCCCGTCGATTGCGAGCCCTGGTCTCTGCGATCTGGCGCGCCTGCTTTTCGTTTTCGAGGACATAGAGCTTGTCGCCGGCGTCAGGAACGGCATTTAATCCGACGATGGTGACGGGGATGGATGGCCCGGCTTCTTCAACCGGTTCCGACCCGTTAACGATGAGGTCGCGAACCCGGCCGTAGCAGGCCCCAGCAAGGACGCAGTCGCCATGTTTCAGGGTGCCGTCCTTGATCAATGCGGTGGTGAGCACGCCGCGGTTGGTTGTTGCTTCCGCCTCGAGCACTATTCCAAGGGCTGAGCGCTGCGGATTGGCTTTCAGCTCGAGAATCTCGGACTCCAGGCTGAGGGTCTCGAGAAGGTTGTCCAATCCTTCACCCGTCTGCGCCGAGACCTCTACCATTTCAGTATCGCCACCCCAGTCGACCGGGTTTAGGCCAAGTCCGGAGAGCTGCTCCTTGCAGCGTTGCGAGTTCGCACTGGCCAGGTCGATCTTGTTGATGGCGACGATGATCGGGACCTCGGCTGCCCGGGCGTGGTTGATGGCCTCCTCCGTCTGAGGCATGGGGCCGTCATCTGCCGCGACCACCAGGACAGCTACATCTGTTACGTTGGCGCCGCGCGCTCGCATCTCAGTGAAAGCTTTATGCCCCGGAGTATCGATAAAGGTCACCTTTACGTCTCCGTGGTCGACCCGGTAGGCGCCGAGGTGCTGGGTAATTCCGCCGTGTTCCTTGGCGGTCACCTGGGTTTCTCGAATCTTGTCGAGCAGCGAGGTCTTGCCGTGGTCGACATGCCCCAGGAACGTTACGACCGGTGCCTTGGGGATCGTATCCTCTTCGTTGCCGGCTTCCTCCTCGATGATCTTGAGAAGATCCTCTTCGTCCTCCTCCTTCTTCTTGAACTCAACCTCTGTGCCAATCTCCATGCAGACTTCGAGGATGAGCTCTTCATCTAGGAAGTCATTGATGGTAACCGGCTTGCCCAGCTTGAAGAGGGTCTTGATGAGAACCTGCGCCTTCATTCCCAGCGCGGAGGAGAGATCTTTCAAGGCCAGGGGCACAGAGACCTCGATTTTCTCGGGAGCTTTGAATTCAAGCGGTTTTTTTCGTCCAGCCGGGTCGCCTCCGCCGCCTCTGCGGTTAGAACGCCGGCCTTTTCCTGCGAAGCGCCCGGGGCCGCCTGAACTGTATTCATTGGTCGGGAAGAAACGCCTGACCTTTTTCTTTTTTCCGGCGACGGTAGCCGGAGCCTTCTTGGTGGCAGCGCCCGCGGTCTTTGACTCGCCCCCCTTTGCCGCTGTGGGTGAGGCTTTGGGCTTTTCAGCCGGGGCTTCGGTCACCTTAGGCCTTAAACGGTCACGAAGGATTTTTGCCACGGGGTCGTCGATTGACGACATGTGACTTGCGACCTTATGCCCCTGGGTCTTCAGGAAGGAAATCAACTCCTTGCTGGTCATATCCAGTTCTTTAGCAAGGGTGAAAATTCTAACTCCCAATGGACCTTCCTTTCCTGATGATTGAAACTGGTCGCGGTTATCAGCCTGCTCTCAGGCTTCACCGGCTTTAACTATTCTTCTGATTTGGTTTCTTCTGTAGATTCTTCAGCATCGGCTTCCGCGTCGT
>DODI01000216.1:0-6528 GCA_003509045.1 Planctomycetota bacterium
GTCATCGGCTCCTGGAAGATCATCGAGATCCGGTTGCCGCGAATGGAGCGGAGCTCCTTTTCCGAGAGTTTCAGCAGATCCTGCTTTGCTGCTCCGTCGAGGATGGCCTCGCCGCCGACCACACGGCCGGGGGGCGAGACCAGCCCGAGCAGGGAGTATGCGCTCACACTTTTTCCGCATCCGCTTTCGCCGACCAGGCAGACTGTTTTTCCCTTGGGGATTTCAAACGACACCTCGTTGACGGCGCGTACGATGCCCTCCTCGGTGTGAAACTCGACGCTGAGATTCCTGATGTCCAGTAGCGTCATGTTCCCCGCCCTCTTGTCCTGGGATCGATGACATCCCGCAGGGTGTCGCCGACGAGGTTGAAGCAGAGTACGGCGAAGAAGATCGCCGCGCAGGCCGGCGGGATCATATGCGGAGTGGTGGCCATCAGGCTGTAGCCATCGCGGAGGATATTGCCCCAGGACGGATTGGGCGCCTGCACTCCGAAGCCGAGCCAGGACAGGCCCGATTCGACCAGGATCGCGCCCGCGATGCCGAAGGTGATGCTCACCAGGGCGGGGGCGAGGGCGTTGGGGAGCAGGTGCCGGAAGACGATCCGGAAGGGTCCGGCACCGAGCGCCCTGGCGGCGGCGGTGTATTCAAGCTCGCGCAGACGCAGGACCTCGCCGCGGGTCAGCCGCGCGATGCCGACCCAGCGGGTGAGCCCGATGATGATCATGATGTTCTCGATACGTGGAGGGAACCAGGCGAGGACGGCGAGGATGAGAAAGAAGACCGGGAAGCACATGAAGATCTCGATGACCCGGGAGATGATCATGTCGACCCAGCCGCCGAAGTAGCCGGCGATGGCGCCGAGGCAGAGGCCGATCAGGGCGGCGATGCCCATCGAGATAAAGCCGACCCGCATCGAGACCTGGGTGCCGTAGATCAGCCTCGCCATGACATCGCGTCCCAGCTCGTCGGTTCCGAGCCAGTGTCGGCCTGAGTAACCCTGGATCCGGTCTCCAGAGGTCTCGAGCGGGCTGAAGGGCACCGGGGGCATGATGGCCCAGTCGCGTCCCGGCTTGAAGTGCTTCTTGAACTTGAAGTCCATCCGGCTGAAGGGAGGCGCCGCGCTGAAGAGCGCCGGGCCGATCCAGGGGAACTGCCGCAGCGTCTCCTTGACGCCCGGAAAGTAGAGCTCGTTGGTGGTCGGGCCGTTCGCGCGGGTGTACTCGATCCTGCAGACAATTGGCTCGTCATTGGCGATCATGGGAGCGAAGAACGCGATGGCCGCCAGGAGGCCGAGGAAGGCGAGGGCGAGCATTCCCATGCGCGACCTCCGGTAGCGCTTCCAGGCGGTACGCCAGAAGCCGGTGGATTTCTCGTTTCCCTTTTCAATCATGGGAGATTCTCGGGTCGACGAGGCCGTAGGCGAGGTCCGCCAGCAGGGTGCAGATCAGCACCAGCGCGGCGGTCATGAAGTTCAGGCCCATGATGGCGTTCACATCGCGGCTCATGACGGACTCCATGTACAGCCAGCCGATTCCCGGCCAGTTGAACATATGCTCGAGGATGACGCTGCCGCTGAGAATGAAGGGCAGCGTGAGTCCCATGAGCGAGACAAAGGGGATCAGGGTGTTGCGGAAGGCGTGATGGATGATCACGCGGGTCTCCGAGAGCCCCTTGGCGCGGGCGGTACGGATGAAGTCCTGCTGGATGACCTCGAGGAGGTTCTGGCGCACGAAGCGGGAGTAGTAGGCGAGGCTGCCGACGGTGAAGCAGATCGTGATGAGCACGTAGTGATGGGCCTGGTCAGCGAACTTGCCGACGAGGGATAATTCCTCGTAGTTGTCGGAATGCATGCCCTGGATGGGAAACCAGTCGAGCTTCACTCCAAGGTAGAGGATCAGCACCATGCCGATGACATAGGATGGGACCGAGTAGAGCATGTAGAGGTTGGTGCTCATGACCCGATCGAAGATGCCTCCCTGGTGTACGGCGCTGTAGAGCCCGATCGGGATCGACAGCAGGAAGGCGAGCGCCAGTGAGATGATCCCGACCGAAGCGGTCGGCCAGATGTGGCGCCGGATCATGGTGGTGACCGGCTCCCCGGTCTTGATGGACTCGCCGAAATCGAGGGTGACCAGTTTTCCTACCCACTTGACGTAACGAACGGCCATCGGGTCGTTGAGGCCGAGAGCCTCCCTCAGCCGCTGGCGGTCCTGCTCTGTCGCATCAGGCCGCTCCCAGAGCATCAGCTCGACGATGTCGCCGGGCGCGCTCTCGATGGTCAGGAAGGTGACGAAGGTGATTCCGAGGAGTGTCACCAGGCCGATCAGCAGGCGGCGGATGATGTAGTTCAGCATCGATTGACAGTGCTCCCGAGCCCTCGTCGCCTCAACGGAGCTTGTCTTCCTTGCGCACCCACCAGTCAAGGTGAGATGGGTAGACGCTGAAGACCCCGCGCGGTGAGAAGGTCACGCCGCGGATCCGCTTGTGAAACGCCCAGGTCGCCGCGCGCGACAGGATGAACATATACGGCTGGTCGTCGTAGATCAGCTTGTGGATTTCCTTGAACTGGTCGGCGCGCTTGGTCGTATCGAACTCCCGGCGCGAGAGCTCGAAGAGCTCATCGACTCTCGGGTTTGAGTAGCTGACGAAGTTGCGTCCGCTCTCCGCTTCATCTGTATGCCAGAGGTTTCGGTTGGTGTCGGGGTCGATCCCGGTGCTCCAGCCCAGCATGAAGGCTTCGTAGTTCTTGCCCCTGAGCCGGTCGAGCAGGGCGGAGAAGTCGAGAGTCTGCTGCTTCAGGGAAACACCGATCTGAGCGAGGTCCTCCATAAAGATCGCGGCGAAGCCCGGGCCGAGACTGGATCCCTGCGGAAGGAGGAGGGTGAATTCGAACTTGATCCGCTTGCCATCGATCTCCTTGTATCGCGCGCCATCGCTTTCGTTGATTTTCCAGCCGGCCTCATCGAGCAGCGCCCGGGCCTTGTCGAGGTCGTAGGACAGGAGCTGGACCTGTTCGTTGTACATCCAGGCGCCGGGTTGGAAGATGCCGCTGGCCTGCCTGGAGAGCCCGTAGGTCAGGTTCTTCAGCACCAGGGGGATGTTCGCGGCATGGGCCATCGCGCGGCGGACCCGGCGGTCGGCGAAGAAGGGGTTGGCCTTGTCGGGCTTCAGGCTTCCGTTCCAGCCGACGCAATAATAGCTCCAGGTGGGAGCGAAAGCCTTGACTCCAAGCTTAGCGAAGTCTGTATCGTTGGTCTGGGTGGCGAACTGCAGCGGATTGATCTCGATTTCATCCAGCTCGCCTTTTTTGAAGAGATTCAGGGCCTGGTTGGGGTCCTTGACGACCTTGAAGATCTGGCGCTTGAAGTGCGGCTTCTTGCCGTGGTAGTCGTCCCAGCGCTCGACAACGATCTCTCGGTTGCGCTCCCAGCGTACGAATTTGTAGGGTCCGCAGCCGATGGGGGCCTGGGCGTAGTTCAGGTAATACGGGTCCTTCTTGAGCGAGGGATCCTTTTTCCGGTTTTCATCGTTCTTGTCGCCGATGATGTGCTTCGGCAGGATGGAGTAGAGCATGTTCCACTTGCCGGTGGGCAGCGCCTCCTTGTGGACGAAGCGGACGGTCAGGTCATCGAGGGCGGTGACGGACTCGAGCTGGTCTCGGCCGCTGCGGAGCGTCTTGGTCGGTACGGCGTCGTCCATGATGGCCTCCCAGGTGAAGGCGACATCGTGGGCGGTCAGGGGGTGCCCGTCGTGCCACTTGAGTTCCGCGCGCAGCTTGACGGTCCAGGTCTTGTGGTCCTCGGTCTTTTCCCAGGACTCGACCATCGACTCGTTGATGATCCATTCGAAGTCGGAGTTGAAGGTGAAGAGGCCGTCAAAGAGGGTGTCCTCGACGTAGGTCTCGTAGACGCTCGAGGTGAAGAGCGGGTTGAGGGTGCCGGGGTCGGATTTCAGGTACCGGACCAGGGTCTCATCGCGCGCGATCTTTTCCGGTTCTGCGGGAGCCTTCTGGAAGAGAGAGTCGGGATTGACCAGCGGGTCCTTGTCGGGCGAATAGAGCTCGGCAGGGGCGGTGCCAGGCGCGGTCTTGGCGGCATCGTCGCTCGGCGCAGCGACTGGGCTGTCCTCGCCCTGGTAGCTGCAGCCGGCCCCCGCCAGCAGAAGAATAAGAAGTCCGGTCCACAATTTCATGTCGATGTACTCCGCGGGTTTTTCCGAACTCTTCACTGCCCTGGAACCGTATTCCAACCTGTTTTATAGCGTTGTCTCAGGGCAGATTTCAACGCTATTCATTCGGAATGGAGTCGCTATGAGCTTCCGCTGGAGCGGTGGTTTTTTCCATAGAGCTCGCTTCGGCGCTTTCATCGCCGATACGGGGCTTGAGATACCAGACCGCGGCGTAAAAAAGAGGTGTGTCCACCAGCGCGCAGAGTATTTTGAAGAGGAATCCATTTTCGAGGAGTTTGAGGAAGTGGCTCCAGCTATCGCTTCCCTCAGGGGCTTCTATAGTCCCGAAAACGAAAATAAGGAGGATGAGTACCGCGGCTGTGTCGACAAGCTGGCTGAAGATCGTTGAGCCGTTGTTTCGAAGCCAGAGGTGCTTGCCTTTTGTAAGTTTCTTCCAGAAATGGAAGATCCGGATGTCGATGAACTGGGCCGTGAGATAGGCGGTCATCGAGGCGAAGACCGCGGGGCCGGTAAGTCCGAATACCTTTGAAAAGGCCTCGTTGCTGACGGGCGACCAGGGTGTTTGCGGAACAGCATCAGCCAGAAGCACCAGCAGGCTGACGAAGACCGATGCGATGAGGCCGGAGATGATTACCTGGTCGGCTTTGCGCTTTCCGTAAAGCTCGGAGATGATGTCGGTGACGAGAAAGGTGATGGGGTAGGGGAGGATTCCTACCGAGATCTCGAAGGTGTAGAGCCCAAATGGTGTCCAGCTGAAGAACTTCTGGAAGATCAGGTTGCAGGAGACCAGGGCGGCGATGAAAATTCCCGCCAGGATGAGGAAGAGTCGGTCTCGCAAAGTCATGGTTCGTTTCCCGGGATTCCGCTTACCAATAGGCGTTTCAGCCTACCAATGACGCCGCGTGAAGGGAAGCCCGGTCGGCCTGCCGGAGAAAAAATGCGTGACTTAAGTGCCGGGAAGATAAAAATAGGGGGTTCACTCGGCCTGCGAGCGTTCGAGCAATACACAGATCCAATACAGGGGTTTCCAATGAGAGCTTTCATTGTCACCGCGTTTTTTCTTTCCGGCTTTGTCACGCCCCTTCCCGCGTCCTCCGAAGAGGTGAGGTTGGAAGGCACCTGGGTGATCACTGTCGATGACAGGGGCCGCCAGCGCGACTACTATCTCGAATTGAAGCAGGATGGAACAAAGGTGAGCGGCGCCTTCATCAGCCCGCGAAGCGGCTCCTTCGCCATCAAGGAAGGCACTCTCAAGGAGGGTGTTCTCAAGCTGGTCGTTCCGAGGAACCTGGGCGATGCGGTGAGGATCTTTGAGATCGTTGCGAAGCTCGGCGCCGACGGCATCTTCAAGGGAACCCTCACAGTCGATGGCAACGATGGCGGCGGCGTCGTCATCAGAAAAGACAGTACCAAACCTACGGTGGTGGGGCGCTGGGTGGCCAGCGCCGGCAGTAAGGATGGGGAACCTGTCCGGTCGATGATCGAGATCACCGCGGACAAGGATGGCAAACTCAGTGGCCGGAGCTTCAGCGACACCGGAGAATTTCCGCTCAAGGCCGTCAAGTTTGATGGCAAAAAACTTTCCTACAGCCTGGTGCTTGAGTTTGAAGGAAAGGAAGGCGAGAAGGCCACTGTCACCTTCGTGGTGGAGGCCGAGCTCAAGGGCCGCTTCCTGATGGCCGGCAAGTGGTTCGACAAGGCCGATGCCAACTTCGGCGGCCCCTGGACAGCCAGTCTCGCTGCCGCCGAAGGTGGGCGGGGAGGCGCGCGCTCGCAGGGCAATCGCCGTCCTGAAGGCCGCGAGAGACCGCAGGGAGGCGAAAGGCCCGAAGGTGGGCGGCGCCCTGAAGGAAGCAACCGCCGTCCCGAAGGCCGTGAGCGCCCTGAGGGCCCGCGGGGTGAAGGCAGGCCGCGCAGCGCCGCCGCCGCTTTCGTGGGTAAATGGTACGCCGCTGTCGAGATGCCCGGTGGAGAAGAGCAGAAATTCGTATTCAACTTCCAGCTTGCCGGCGAGAAGGTCGCCGGGAGCGTCAAGGCGGGAGACGGCTCGAGCTTCAAGATCCTCGGCGGCTCGGTGGAGGGACGCAAGATCACCTTCAAGATCGAATACAGCCTCGATGGAGTTGATACCGAGGTCGAGCTCAAGGGCGAGCTCCTGGGCCGCGGGAGCATCAAGGGCTCCTGGACTGCCGAGGGCGAAGAGGGCGAGTGGAAGGGCAGCAGGTCGAAGACCATCTGAGCTCCGTCCGCTGCCTAGCCGCCGATCTGGGACATTGACCGGTTCGCTCGAACGAAGTCAGGTTCGTTGATCCGGTGCCCGGGCTCTTTGTCATGGACCGC
>DODI01000216.1:6915-12063 GCA_003509045.1 Planctomycetota bacterium
GTCGGTCTCTTCCTGTGAAAACAGGCAGGTGCGGAGCTTGCCGTCGGCGGTGATCCGGATCCGGTTGCAGTTTTCGCAGAAAGGCTCCGACACCGAGTTGATGAAGCCGATCTTGCCGGGCGCTCCGTCCGAGAAGATGTAGTCCGCTGCCGGCGCCCTTTGATCTCTCGCCGGGTCTTCAACCAGCCGGGCTCCATTGCCAAGGTGCCGATCGATGCGTTTGCGGATCTCGGCTCCCGTGACCAGGCTGGAACGAGACCAGCTCTCATCCGCATCGAGCGGCATGTATTCGATGAAGCGGATGGTGTGTCCATGTTTTCGGGCCAGCTCGGCGAAGGCGGGGGTCTCTTCATCGTTCAGTCCGCGCATGAGCACGGCGTTGATCTTGAGGGGGCCTTGAAATGTTTTCGCGGCCTGCTCGATTCCCCGCAGCACCCGATCGAGAGCATCCCGGCGGGTAATCTGTTCGAAGCGTTCTCTCAGCAGGGAGTCAAGGCTGATGTTGACGCGGTCCAACCCGCTCTCCTGCAGGGTCTCGGCCTGCTCAGCGAGCAGCAGCGCGTTGGTGGTGAGGGCGATGTCATCGATGCCCTCGATTGCCCTCAGCAGCGAGATAAGCCGTGGGAGGTCACGCCTGAGAAGGGGCTCTCCTCCAGTCAGCCGCAGCTTTCGGATTCCCATGGGGGCAAGGACGCGGACAACTCTCTCAAGCTCTTCAAAGCTCAGGATCCCTTCTTTCGGCAGCCACTCCATTCCCTCTTCAGGCATGCAATAGAGGCAGCGAAAGTTACAGCGGTCCGTGACCGAGATCCGCAAATTGTCAATTTTGCGGCCGAGCTGATCGATGAGAAGAGACATATTTCAGATCCCGGAAGAGGGAGAGCCAGGCCGCCAAGCGACGACGAGTGAAGCAATATACTAACAGGTTACCAATCTTTGAGCGAAAAAGGCGGTGATAAATTATTGTGCTAAGCCTTATCTTTTTTGCACAATATAAGGTCAGTGCCTATAAAAGGGGCAGGGTTCCGTTAGGTCGTTGGATAAGTGAGAAGTCATTGAAATAAGCGGGTTTCGGCATGGTTGAGTTGAGTGAACACAACGGGTCTTCTGATTCGGCGTCCCTGCGGCGGGAGGGGGGAGAGGATGCTTCTCCTGCCGACAGTCGACTCGAAATCTTCCAGGAGATCGCGCTGGCGCTGAACTCGACCCTCGACCCGATCAGGCTCCTCGAGGTTCTTCTTGATTCGAGCATTCGCTATACGGGTGCCACGACCGGCTCGGTGATCCTGCTGGAGGGAGAGACGCTCAGGATCGTTGCCTCTCGCGGTCTCGGCCAGGATGTCGGGGACAAGGTTGCCCTTCGTGTCGGCGAAGGAATCACGGGGTGGGTCGCCAAGCATGGCGAGGCTCTCGGTGTTCCCGACGTGAGCAAAGAAGATCGCTACATCATGGTCAAGGAGCACATTCGCTCGGAGCTGGCGGTCCCCATGATTCTGGAGAAGAGGGTGGTGGGGGTGATCAGTGTCGATTCGACTCGCAAGGATAATTTTTCCGAACAGGACCTCGAGCTGCTGTCGATTGTCGGTACCCAGGCCGCGCAGATTCTCGAGAACGCCCAGTCGTTTTCCGAGCTGCGGCGGCGAAACATCCAGGATGAGACCCTGCTTGAGATCAGCCAGGCCCTCGGCTCCTCCCTCGTCTTTGAAGATCTGTTTACCCAGGTCAGCGAGATCCTGGCCCGCAGATGTGAATTGTCCCAATGCTTCCTGGTCCTGGTGCAGCCTGATTCGGATGATCTCAAGATCTCCCTTGCCTACGGGATGACGGAGGAGGAGATGGCCAAGGGTCAGTACGCGCGCG
The DNA here is from genome assembly GCA_003509045.1 of Planctomycetota bacterium. Taxonomy (GTDB): domain Bacteria; phylum Planctomycetota; class UBA8108; order UBA8108; family UBA8108; genus UBA8108. The sequence goes on from DODI01000216.1 coordinate 8,776, forward strand.
GCGAAGGTATCATCGGACGTGTTGTCGAGAGTGGTGAACCGATCGGAGTGCGCGACATCAGCCAGGAGCCAAAGTTTCTTGGCAGGACCGGAGCCTTCCGCGCAGGCTCTGAGCAGATGACCTTCATGGCGGTCCCCATCAACCTGGAAGGGAAGGTTGTCGGGGTGCTCGGCGGCGCCAAGCCCTTCCATGGCGACAAGGAGTTCGACCAGGACATGGGCCTCCTTCAGATCATCACGGGAACACTTGCCCAGGCGGTCAAGATCTACCAGGACGCGGCGGCGGAACGGGAGCAGCTGCTTGAAGAGAACCGCATGCTCAAGGCCGAGCTGCGCGAACGCTATAATTTCGACGGGATTGTGGGCAACAGTCCCGCGATCCAGGCGGTCTTCCAGACCATCGTCAGTGTCGCGCCGGCCCGTTCCACGGTCCTCGTCCGGGGAGAGAGCGGAACAGGCAAGGAGCTCATCGCCAATGCTATCCACTACAACAGTCCACGCTCCGAGGGCCCATTCGTCCGGGTCAATTGCGCCGCGATTCCCGAGCCGCTGCTCGAGGCCGAGCTCTTCGGTCACGTGAAGGGAGCCTTTACCGGGGCGATTGCTGACCGCAAGGGGAAGTTTGTTCTCGCCGATGGGGGGACCATCTTTCTTGATGAGATTGGCGATATGAGCCCCATGCTGCAGGCCAAGATGCTGCGGGTCCTGCAGGAGAAGGAGGTTGATACGGTAGGAGCGGAAACACCTCTGCAGGTCGATGTCAGGGTTATCGCGGCCACCCATCGTGATCTCGAGCAGCTTGTGCAGGACGGAACCTTTCGGGAGGACCTCTATTACCGACTTAATGTCGTTCCAATCGCCATGCCGCCCCTGAGGGATCATTCAGAGGACATTCGCCTGCTGGCGCAGCATTTTCTCGATAAGTTTTCAGCTGAGAATGACCTGCCGCCGATGAAGCTGGGCAAGGATGCCCTGCGAGAGCTCATGGCCTATTCCTGGCCCGGGAATGTTCGTGAGCTTGAAAACCTGATTGAGCGGGCCGTTATCCTGTGCGATGGAACGAAGATTCATGCCGCGGACATCCCGCTGCTGCGCAACGATGCGAATCCTGGCCATCTCGTCGCGGGAGAAAAAACCCTCGACAGCTCGGTTTCCGAGCATTTCCATTCGCTGTTGGGTTCTTCTTCCCCGCGCGAGATCTGGTCGGATACGATGGATGTTGTCGAGAAGACCTTGCTGAGTGAAGCGCTCGAACGATGTGATGGAGTGCGCCTACGGGCGGCTGATCTCCTGGGAATCCACCGCAACACCCTTCGCAAGAAGGCTGATGATTTCGGCCTTTAAGGGCGCCGGGCCTACCCGCCAAACGGGTCGAGGCCGTCCTCACATCCCAGCGCGCCTTCTTCTCCCGGGTCAGAGCCTCTCTGCGGGAAGGGAGAGGCTGGGGCCGCCCCTCCTCGATACAGGTATTCCAGCAGATAGACGGCATCGGTGATATTGATCTCCTCATCGTCGTTGGAATCCGCCGCATCGAGACAGCCGATCATCACACCCGAGAAGAGGTAGCGTACCACCTTGACCGCGTCACTGATGTCGACCGCCTCATCGGCATTCGCATCACCGCGGATAAAGTAAGGCGGTGGCGGCAGGATCGTGAAGTCTACCGCATCGGAGGAGCGGCCATCGGTATTTCGCACCGTCAGTGCAACGGTGCTCGCTTCCAGCATGGGGGTCGTGAAGATAAGGCTCTCCGGATTGGCTTCGCTGAATTCCACGCTTCCGATATCCCGGTTGTCGAGGAAGACCTTGATGCCTTCGTGGAACTCCGTTCCCGTGACGGTGATGGAGTCTCCCGGTTGCCCCTCCGGCGGAGTGAGGGCGGTGATGGTTGGAGTTTCCCAGCCAAAGGTGCTGGTTACGGTCACGCTATCAGCGCCTACCACGTTGCCCTCTACATCAAGGGCCAGGAAGTCGAGGACGTTTTCTCCCGCAGACAGGGAAACATCGGCTCGCCATCGAGTCGTGCTGGTCCAGGTGATTGTAGTCGGCTCGCCCGAGACAAGGACCATGTCGACATCTACCCAGCCGGTTCCATTGATCCGCGCTGAGGCCTCGTCTTCGGTAAAATCATTGCCGCCGTTGGTTGTGATGGCAAAGGCGATGCGGGCAGGGACCTGGCGGGCGAGGGTCGCTCGCCGGCCGTTCATGAAGTTTCGTACCGGGGATGAGTTGCCTACGCCATCACTGCCCACGGCGGCCGAGTTGCGGTCGAGGAACTTGGTGACCATCTCGCCGGTGGTCCAATGACCGGGGCTGTCGCCGCGGCCGTTGAGCATCTCGTTGAGGATGCCGATGTATTTACGGCGGTATTTGGGGCGGGCGATGATACGTGAGAAGGTGCTGTCGTTATCCGGATAGACTCGCGCGCCGGTGTTGCCCCAGGTGTGGTCCATATCCCAGGGCAGGAGCTTCCAGCGTCCCTCGTTCGGAGCGTAGTAGATATAGGCGTTCTGGCCGTTTCCGATCGCGATGGTGTCCCAGTCGTCGTGCGCGCAGCGGGCGGCGTAGACCCTGAGGAACTGCTCTACATCCATGATGTTTTCAAGCGAGTTGTCGAGGATGGACGAGTTGCCATTCATGGTCTGGATCAGCGAGATCAGGGGCTGGAAGTTGTCTTCGAGCTCCCTGGTGCGAAAGTTGAAGTTCCAGCGGTAGCCGGATTTGTCCGCGCCCCGGTTCTGCCAGGTGGCCCACTGGAGGAGATTCGACTGGTGGGAGCCTGAGTCTGAAAAGGTCTGCTTACCCATGATTTTCATGATGATGCCGTCGGAGTCCTGGGGGAACCACATCTTGAGGTATTCAGGATTGGTGGGCTCGACGCTCTCCATGGTGTAGGTGCCTCCGTTGGTCCGTACCCGCGCCCAGGTTGACCGATTGTAGGGGCTGGTGGTGGAGGTCGTCGAATTACGCCAGACAACGTAGCTGGCCGCCTTCTCCCTTTGGGCGCTGCCATAGCGGCTCAGGTTGATCTTTGTGCGGTTGCGAAGCGGCTGGTCTTTAGGGAAGCCGACACGGTACATGCGCGGATTGCCCGGCCGGTTCCAGGGACTGCCTCGCCATCTCGTTCCCACATTGTAGTAGATCTTCTCTTCGTTGAAGATGAAGGTGGCATCGAGCAGCTCGTTGGAGTGAAGCTGCCGGCTGCCGAGCCTGCTCCAATTGGCATCATCGTGGATGAGACGGTAGGTAAATGAATTGGCGGTGAGCGGCGTGGAGTGCTGGTAGACCA
>DODI01000375.1:0-4320 GCA_003509045.1 Planctomycetota bacterium
CACCAGAACGAGGTAGACATTGCGCAGAGCAACCCTGATAAAACCGTGAAGAGGATTCATAACTTCAAACTTCAAAATGAAATAACTCGATCCGCCCCTGGCGGGATAAGCCTCGTGAAAGAGGCAACCGACTAATTTCGCCAACCCTGAACTTCAAGTCAACCGCAACCGCTTCAAAGGAGCGTTATCGGTACTGATAGGGCGGTTTCGAGCCAATTTCACGTCATTCACAACACCCCACAAAATTTCAAAGAGCGGCAGCACAATGCTTTTTTGAAAGCGCCCTCACTGGCTATAATACGGTTTCCCCCCAGCCGGACTGTACCGGCAGATGTCAGCACCCCCTGGTAGAGACCGCGGCTTGACCTTCCATAAAAGACTCCTGATCCTGTCTGCTCTCCTTGCCCCCCTCTGCGCCTCCTGCCGGCGACAGTCGCCGCCGGAAATCCAGCTGGACGGCCTGGCTGAAGAGAAGGCCGCGGCCAAGCCTGGCTACGCGGGCTCCCTCTCCTGCAAACGCTGCCACGACAGGGAATACGTGAAATGGATGAATTCACACCACGCGCTGGCAGAGGTTCCCTTCGACCCGAAGAAACACGGCTCGGCCTTTGAACCCGGGCAGACGGTCCGTCATGGGAAGCGTGAATCGGTCGTTGGAAAGAAGGCCGGAAAATACGCTGTCATCACCGAGGGAGCGGATGGAAAGGTCACCCCCTTCACCCCGCTGCGGATCATCGGAAAGAGCCCCCTCTGGCAGGCGGTCGTACCCGGCGAGCGCGGACGCTACCAGGTCATGGCCCTGTCCTACGACCCCCATAAGCATGAATGGTTTGACGTCTACGGCGACGAGGACCGCCGGCCGCATGAATGGGGCTTCTGGGCGAACCGCGGCATGACCTGGAACTCCATGTGCGGCAGCTGCCACACCACCGATTACCATAAGAACTACGACCCGGAGACGGACACCTACGACACGAAGTTCTTCGAGCTCGGCGTCGGCTGCGAGGGCTGCCACGGCCCCTACAAGGATCACATCATGCGAATGGAAGCCGAGGGCAAAACCGGAGCCGGCGGCTCATCCGATGTCGCCGTAAGCTGGCCGCCGAAGTCCTTCCTCGAAAAACGCCCCGAGGGGCAACCCGCCATCAGCGGCAAGGAGAGAACCCGTCTCGACGTTATCCTCGACACCTGCGGCTCCTGCCACGCCCGGAGAGTCGACCTGACCGGCAGGTTCCGCCCGGGGGACAAGTTCCTCGACCACTACCGCCCGGTGATCCCCGACGAGAGCGATGTCTACTACGAGGACGGCCAGGTTCACGAGGAGGACTACGAATACACATCCTTCATCTCCAGCCGGATGCACGATATGGGAGTGCGCTGCATTCACTGCCACGACCCGCACACCTCCAAGCTGAGAGCCCAGGGCAACGACCTCTGCCTTGGCTGCCACCAGGGCAAGATTGACCCCGCCACCCACTCGCATCACGACGTCGCCCAGGCCGGCGGCAAATGCGCCAACTGCCATATGCCGCTGACAACCTACATGCAGCGCCATCCGCGCCGCGACCACGGTTTCACGATCCCCGACCCCACGCTGACGCGGGATTACGACATCCCCAACGCCTGCAATCGCTGCCATACCGACAAGAAAACCGGCTGGGCCGTCGAGTGGACCGAGAGGTGGTATGGAAAACGAATGAACCGCCACACCCAGCGACGCGCGCGCGCGCTCGCCGAAGCAAGAAGGTCCAAGGACGGCGCTGACGAGGACCTCGCGGCCCTCCTGGCCGTCGAGAACTCCAAGTTCTGGAGGAGCGCGGCCCTGGGGCTGAGCGGGCCCTGGCTGCAGCGCAACCCCGCCCTGCAGAAGGTTCTCTTTGACTCCCTGGCAGACGAAGACCCCCTGCTTCGCACCACCGGCGCCAGGATGACCGAGACGCTGCTGGCCAACCAGGCCCTCCCGCCTCAGGTCAGGGGCAATATTGAGGCCCTGCTCTCCAGGCTCCTCAAGGATCCTGTCCGCTCGGTTCGAATCGATGCCGCGTGGACGCTCAGAAGGACACTCTCCCGCTACAGCGATGCCGGCCGCGAGTTGAACGACTACCTGCTGTACAACAGCGACCAGCCCACCGGTGCCCTCCAGATAGGAGCCTACCACCTCGATGGACCAAACGCCGGAGGTGTCGACGAGGCGATCAAGTGGATGCAGAAGGCCGTCAACTGGGACAGGAACTCTCCCTTCCTGCACCAGTCGCTCGCCATCGCCTACAGCCGGAAAGGACAACAGAAAGAGGCGATCGAAAGCATGGAGCGCGCCCACAAGCTCGAGCCTCAGCAGGTGATGTACGCCTACAATCTCGCCCTCGGGCTCTCTGAGATGGAGCGTTTCGAGGAGGCCGAAAAATACCTCGAGCTCACCGTCCAGCTTGATGCGGAATTCACCCGCGCCTGGTACAACCTGGCGCTGGCCCGCAATCGTCTCGGCAAGAACCAGGAGGCCATCGATGCCCTGCTCAGGGTTGAAGAGATCGAGCCCCGGAACGTCGACTACATCTACAACCACGCCACCATCCTGCGGGACATGAAGCGGTACCAGGACGCCCTCGACACGGTACGACAAGCCGAGAAGCTGGCTCCCGGAGCGCCCCTGCTGCTCCAGTTCCGCTCAAGCCTGCACAAGGCGCTTGGGCAGGAAGCTGAGGCCAAGGCGGCCTGGCAACAATACCGCCAGGCCGAGGCGCTTCAGCGCCTGCAGAGCCAGGGAGGAATCCCCGGGCTGGAGCGTCCCTGAGAAACTGGGGCCCCTCAATTCACCGGAAACCGGGGTTCGTCTCCATTGAGAATGCGGACGATGTCCTCGACAACCATGGAGCACCCGTAGACTCCCTCCCTGCTGAAACCCGCCCGATGCGGCGTCACCACTACATTGGACAGCTCAAAGAGAGGATTGTCGGCAGTGGGCGGCTCCTCCTCGTAGACGTCCAGGCCGGCCCCGGCGATGCCGCCGCTCCTGAGAACCTCCACCAGGGCCGCCTCGTCGACCACAGGGCCTCTCGACACATTGATGAGATAGGCCCCGGTCTTCATCTTTGAAAGGGCTTCCGAATCGATCAGGTGCCGCGTGTTGTCGGACAGGTTTACGTGCAAGGTGACGATATCGCTCCGCCCAAGAAGCTCATCGAGTTCCACTCGTTCGGCTCCAAGCTCCGCCTCGCCCTCGGTGTTGGCAAGCTGGTCGTGGTAGAGAATCTTCATATCGAAGCCGAGCCTGGCTGTGCGGGCAACCCGCAGGCCGGTCCGCCCCAGGCCGATGATTCCAAGCGTCTTGCCGAGCAGCTCGAAATCAGGGTTGTTGGAGGGCTGTCGAAAGACCGCCTCGCGAGCCTCCCGGTCGCCGGCCACCACCCGGCGAACCAGCGCCAGCATCATCATCATGGTGTGCTCGGCTACGGGCTGGATAATCGACAGCGGAGTGTTGACCACCCGGACCCCGTGGCGGCCCGCGGCCTCGAGGTCGACATTGTCGTAGCCGACGCCCATCCTGCCAATGACCTTCACCTTCGGAGCCAGCTCGAAAAAAGCCTCATCGAAGGGCAGCGACGCATTGGCGACGACGCCGACGCAGTCGCGGGCCGCCTCGAAGCTGCCCGCCACCTCCGCCTCGGGAACGTACACCGGCTCCAGGCCGTTATCCGCGAGTATCTTCAGCGCATCCGGATGCGCCTCCGCGTTGATCAGTACGCGATTCATCGTTGCCACCATCTCTCCTTGAACACCTTGCGCGGTCCGCAAACTATACTGCCGGAGACGGCTGCGGGAAAGACCGGATTGCCTCAGAAGCTGCCGCGGCCACCAGGAAGAAGACGGTAGAATCCGACGAAGGCGGCGATGAGGAGAATCGGAAGAAGACCCATATAGCGGGCGTAGGGATTCTTTCCAACGGTCCCCATGATTTCCTCCGCCACCGTATCGAGGTCGTATTCCGGCCTCGAAGGCGCGCTGAAGGTGAAGAGGTGCCCGGCTGTTCCATCGACAATATACTGCAGCTGGTCGAACATCCCATCCCCTGTCTGCAGGGTGCTGACCACGCGAAAAACCGGCAAGCCGCCGCGCTCGGCGACCTCGACCTCATCGAGTCGATAGCCCAGGATGGCGGGATCACGCTGCAGCTCGTTTTCGATTCCTTCCTGGATCTCCCAGAGCCCCTCTTCGGCCACCGTGATTCGTCCGGGAAGCCTGCTGGAGCGCAGGTGGATATCCGCCCCATCATCGCTATCGAGGTAGTATTCGAGCGAGCCCCCATCAGCCGACGGTTGGCCC
>DODI01000304.1:0-1212 GCA_003509045.1 Planctomycetota bacterium
GCGTCTCCCTTGGCGCTGACCGTCCCCAGGTAGGGCGTTGCCGGCAGCCGGGTGGCCACCTCCACTCCATACCGCGACTTGAGCCTCTCCCAGAGAATCTGCAGGTGAAGAGCGCTGACTCCGGAGATAACCAGCTCTCCGGTGCGATCGTTCCTCTTAGAGGCGAGACAAACATCTTCCTCAACCAGCTTGACGTAGGATTCGGCGAATTTCTTTTCGTCTGCCTTGGTCTTGGGCGTGGTCGCCAATCCGGACATGGGGCTTGGAATACTCGGCGCCGCCATCGAGCGCCTCGAGTCGGAGGCGAGATAATCAAAGGTGTGCAGACCCTCGACCTTGATCAGGGCGCCAATCTCTCCAGCCCCGAATCGTTCGACGGCCTCCTGCTCCTTGCCCTGGAATCGAATGAGTTTCCCCACCTTCTCCGGCTTCCCTGTATGGGGATTCAGGAAGGATCCATTCTGGCTGATCGACCCTGAATAGATTCGAAGATAGGTCAGCTTTCCAACAAACGGATCGCTCACAACCCTGAAAACCCGGGCCGAGAACGGCTCATCGGCTCCGATGGAGACGGCCTGGGCATCCTCTCCAGAGTCGAGGTCTACATGTTCGCGCCCCAGGTCATGGGCGGCGGAGGGAGCGTAGCGTACGAAGCCATCGATGAGCTCCTTGATGCCGACATCCGTCAGGGAGCTGGTGGCAAAGACCGGGAAGAGGCTCCTCGAGCTTACCGCCTCAACAAACTGCTTCGAGATTTCCTCTGGACTGATTTCTTCTCCCTCGAGATAACGCTCCATCAGCTCGTCATTGGACTCAATGACGGACTCCATGAGATCATCGGAGTTACCGAGAGCGTCTTTCACAGAGGAAAAACCTGCGCCGGATTCGTTCGGTGAGGTTATCGCAAGACATCTCGCATCGAGCTGACCCTGAACCTTTTCGAGAACCTCATCAAAATTGCTATGCTCGCGATCGACGCGATTGATAACCACGAAACAGGGCAGATTCGCGTCCTTGGCAATCTCCCAGACCTTCCGAGTATTGGGCCGGATCCCCTCATCTGCGCAGATCACGATCACCATGAGATCAGCTGCCGCGATCGAACAATAGACCTGGCCGATGAAATCACGATAGCCTGGAGTGTCGACGAACTGCAGGAGCGTGTCCTGAGAGTCGATACTGGCGCAGGCGAGGTCTATAGAATGATTACGT
>DODI01000304.1:1614-4265 GCA_003509045.1 Planctomycetota bacterium
GCCGGTAAAAAGAAGGCTCTCAACAAGGGTTGTCTTGCCGCAAGTACTGTGACCTGCGAAAGCTATATTCCGAATTTTATCAGGCGATTTCGCAGCCATTTTTTTCTCCGTAGACTGAGGGGGGGGAGAATGACTCTACCGAGAAACGATCTTGTCATCCAGCCCTAAAACAACGCAAACAGGCCATTCCAGCCCATTCCAGCCCTTGGAGATTCAGGACTCGAGAGCATCCAGATAGCGGCGCTCAGCACGTCTCATCTTTCTTCGATCGGCGGGCGCCGCATCGTCATATCCCAGCAGATGCAGGGTGCCGTGAATGGCGTAGAGAGAGAGCTCGCGGGGGAAATCCGTCCCCCTGTCTTCAGAATAACGCCGGGCGGTATCAACCGAAACCACGACCTCCCCGAGAAGCTCGCCATCGAGAGGATCCTCCTCGGCTCCATCGCGCTCTGAGCGCATGGGAAAGGTAACCACATCGGTGATGTAATCATGCCCGAGATAATCCCTGTTCAATCCCCGGATCTCTTCATCGTCGACAAAGCAGACGTTGACGCTGGCTGAGCAGGCGTGGTCGGCCAGCAGGAGCAGAAGCGCCTGGCGTAAGGAAGCCTTCTGAGCAGCCCTCAATGGACGCTTACCGAGAAAATTGACTCCAGCGGAGCTCACGAGGCGTCCAGCTCCACTTCCGGTTCGGGACCGGAACCCCGCGAGGGATCCGGGTCGATATCCTCTTTCCCTGTTCCGATGTCAGGATATTCAACCCGTCCGTGATTGATGTTGGTCAGCGTGGCCTCGAAGCTCTCCTCGATCTTGTAGAGATCCGCCATGGTGAGCTGACACTCATCCAGCTGACCGTCAAAGATCCGCTTGCGAATCATCTCCCGCGCTATCTCCCTGAACTTTACCGGAGTAGGATCCTGAACACTCTTGGAGATGGCCTCGACAGCGTCGGCCAGCATCAGGATTCCAGCCTCCGGGAAGGTCGGCTTGGGGCCGGGATAACGATATTCCGTATCCTCGGTTGAGCCCTCCTCCTCGTTGCCTTCCTCCAGTCGGGCCTTGTGGTAAAAAAATTCGACGACCGTCGTTCCGTGATGCATGGGAATCATATCGATGATCTGCTGCGGCAGCTTCTCCTCTCGAGCGAAAATAATCCCCTCCTTTACATGCGACATGATAATCAGCTTGGACATCGACGGACGCAGCTGGTCATGAATCGACTTGTCCTGGCCCATGTTCTCGGCGAAATACTCAGGCTTGTAGATCTTGCCGATATCGTGGTAATACGCTCCGACGCTGGCCAGGAGAACATTCCCGCCGATCGCCTCCGTCGCCTGCCGCGCCAACTGCTGCACGCCGAGGGTGTGCTGGAAGGTTCCCGGCGCGCGCGTACGCAGGATATGCAGCAGCTGGTTACTCGGGTCGGCCAGTTCCAACAGGCGACGCTCGGTAAGCACATCGAAGATCTTCTCGATCTGGGGAAGCAGGCTGGTAACGATGCCGCCGGAAATCAGCCCGCCCATCAGCGCGTACCCGGGATCCTGCAGGAAGGAAGCCAGAAAACCGACATCTTCACTGCCGGAAAAATCCTCCATCACCTTGAAGCAGATGACAGTCACCGCCTGAACAAATCCCACTCTCAGTCCTATGAGAACCGGCTGAGACTGCTTGCGCACGTTCCTGACCCCGAGGACTGAGACGACAGCCCCGAGACTCAACGTAACAGCCAATTGGAAGGGCTCGTAGGGAGCTGGGGCCAGGAGGGCGAGGTAGGCGGCAAGACCCCCACAGAGAAGAATCGCCACCATGCTGCTGTAGGCCAGCCCGGCAATCATCGCCAGGGCCGGCAGCGGCAGGAGATAGGCCGGCCAGTTGAGAGCGAACATACCCCAGGACAGGCTGACGGTCAGCACAATCAGGAGAACAAACTGGTTGAATTTCGCGGTCGACTGGAAAAGAGCGGGCTGGATACGGTTGATGACCAGCACCCCGAGCACCGTGACCATGGTGAGCAGCCCGGCCACGCCTATCTGCTCGCGCTGGAACTCGTCCTTCTCGCCGATATTCAGCAAGAGCAGCAGCAATGCCACCAGCAACACGGTCACAACGATCCTGAACAGCAGGTTCGCCTGGCGAGTGCTCTCTCTCAGAACAACCTCCTGCCCCTGCTGGCGGGACCGGAGGAATTCGTCGATTCTCTTGCTCTTTCCTTTTCTTGCCATATTTTCTGCGCTCCGCGAGGGGCGTTTCGGCCCCGCCGGCAGCCGGTCTCACTGACCCTTCGGCGTGGAATTGTTTTCAGCGGCCTCGTAGGCCTCAACGATCTTCTTGACCAGCGGATGCCTCACAATATCCATCTTCTCGAGCTGGACCCAGGCGACCCCGTGAATATCCTTCATAAGAGGAGCGGCATGCACCATGCCGGAGAGCTGCTCCTCGGGCAAATCGAATTGCGTCACGTCTCCGTTAGCCACGACCTTGGAGCCGATGCCAAGCCGAGTCAGAAACATCTTCATCTGGGAGGCTGTGGTGTTCTGTCCTTCATCAAGAATGATAAAGGCGTTGTTCAGGGTGCGCCCGCGCATATAGGCAAGCGGAATGATCTCTATAATCTCCCGCTCGATATAGCGCTTCACCTGCTCCATCCCGAG
>DODI01000607.1:0-2752 GCA_003509045.1 Planctomycetota bacterium
CCTGGAGGCCATCAGGGAGCTTGCTGGTCTTACGCTGCGTCTCGAGAAGGAATTCGGCTTCACCGTAGATGTCGAGTGGGCCTGGGCGGAGGGGGAGCTCTGGCTGCTGCAGGTCCGAGAGGCTCGCGCCGCTGCGGGCGGGGCTGATGAGCTGCTTGCCGGGGAGCTGTCGCGCGCCGGGGCCCTGCCTGGCGGCGAGGGATTCCTCGTGCGGCACAACCTTGATGAGACTCTCTCCTATCCAACTCCAATGACCTGGGATATCCAGTCTGAGTTCATGAGCGGGCGGGGAGGATTCGGGGCGCTCTACCGGGAGCTGGGCTACCAGCCCTCGGGGCGGGTTGACTCCGATGGTTTTCTCGAGCTTGTCGGCGGCCGGGTCTACGCTGATCCGCAACGTTGCGCCGAGCTTTTTTATTCAGAAGGCATTCTTTCCTATGACCCCATCGAGCTCAGCTCACGGCCCTCGGCTATCGAGGAGCCCCCGCGGCTTTGGAAGACGCGGGATGCCGGCCCGCCTGCCCTGCTCAGGACGATTGGGCAGCTGTGGCGTTCAGCGAAAACCGTTACCCGCGGCCGGCAGGATGTCCTCCGCGGCTTCCTTCGGGACACGCTGCCTCTTTACGAGACCTGGGTTGCTGAAAAACTCTCCGCTGAGTTCAGCGAGTTGAGCGAGACGGAGCTCTTTGAGGAGCTGAAGGATCGTATCGACCGAGTCATGGGAGGCTTCGCCCCGGCGGCGCTGAAGCTTTCTTTTTATGCAGGGATGGCTCTGGAGGAGCTGCGCGATCTTCTCGAGAGATGCCTTGGATTTCAGCGCGGCGCGGTCGCCGCGCGGGAGCTTCTCAGCTCGTTAAGCGGCGAGCTCGCGATCGACCAGGCTGAAGGCCTGCTTGCCGCGGCGCGCTCGGATTCCGCCATGGAGCGGTTTCTCGATCGATTCGGACATCGCTCTGGCGGTGAGATGGAACTTGCGGAGAAGAGGTGGTGGGAGGAGCCGGAGAGAGTGCGGGCGCTCGCTGAGCAGATGGCCAGGGGAGAGGAGGGCTTTCTCTCCCGTCGCGGAGCGCTTGAAGAACGTCGGGACGCGGTAGAATGCGAGGTCCTCGAGCTTCTCAGCCGGGAGCAGCCGGAGGCGCTCGAGTCTTTCAAGCGACTGCTGGCGGAGGCCCGCGAGCTCTTGCCCTGGCGGGAGAACGGCAAGTTCTACTGGATGGCCGGTTACGACCTGGTTCGCCGGGTCCTGGTTGAGCTCGACGGCAGGTTGTCGCTCGAGGGGAATATTTTTTACCTCGAGCGCGAAGAGCTCGGTGAATGCATCGCCGCGAGGCGAGCCGGGATCCCCAGCCGGCTGAAAGAACGGATCCGGGAGCGCAGGGATCTTCGTCGCCGCTGGCGCGCTCTCGAGCTGCCGCAGGTTCTTTCGGGCAAACGGTCCGTCTCCCAGCTCGGGGAGGAGCCTGCCGGTTTGGCTTCGCAAGGCGTTCTTCGTGGTGAGGGGATTTCCTCCGGAAAGGGGCGGGGGCGGGTCTGGAGCTGCTCCTCCGCCTCCGAGAAGCCGCCGTTTGAGGGTCCGTACCTGCTGGTTACCGAATCGACGGATCCTGACTGGACACCCCTGCTCGCTGGAGCTTCGGGTCTTGTCGTTGAGCGGGGGGGGAGTCTTTCCCATGGGGCGATCGTCTGCAGGGACTTCGGCATTCCCGCCCTGGTTCTCGGGGGCGCCTGCCGCAGGCTCGAGACCGGCGTGGAGGCGGTTGTCGATGCCGACAGCGGTGAGCTGCTGCTGGTCGCGGAAGACGAGGCTGTCCCGGCGCCCGGGAAGGAAGCTGCCGATTCCAGGGAGTGGGAGCCTGGCGCGGAGCCTTTCTGCGCGCCTTCGCAGCCGGGCTCCGTGGCCCGTGCCCTGGGCGGCCTTCTCATCGCGGTGGTGGGGTCCCTGCTGCTGGTTTCTTTTGAGGGGCCAAGCGCGCTCATGGCTGATTTCGTCGGACTTGTTCTCGACAGGCTTCCCGGGGCCGTCTCTCAGCCTTATAAGGCGATCTTCTGGGCGGCCCTGCTGGCCAGCTGTTGCTCTTTTGCGCTTCTCGTCCGGGTCAGCGATCGCTCCATGCTCAGACGGCTGCGGCAGCGGCTTCGCTGGTACCGCGGAAAAATAGCGGAGGCGAAGAAGAATGGAAGGGACAGGATCCGAGCCCGGCTTGCTGAAAGGATGGCCGCGGCAAAGTCTGACCGGGTTCTCGTTCTGATGAAACCCATCGCCTGGACCTTTCTGCCTCTTTGTATTGGGTTCATCTGGGTAAACGACCGTTTTGCCGTCGAGCCGATCTCTCCCGGAAGTCGGTTCACCTTTACCGCCTTTGTCGAGCCCTCGCAACTGAACGCCGCCGGGCGGCTTCGCTACGCCAGGCTGGATGCTGCCGAGGGTCTTCGAGTTCTCGGGAGCTCCTACCGCAGGCTTGAATCCAATCCCGCCAATCCCGCGAGCTCTCCCTACAGGGTCGCCTGGGAGGTCGAGGCACTGGCTGCCGGCACGCACGGGCTCTCGGTAACAGCCGCCGGGGAGAAGGTGCGAAAGGAGGTCCTGGTTAGCGTTGGGCTCGAGCGAGCACCAGCGATCGGCCGCTACGGGGGCGGGCTGCGCGAGGTGCATGTCGATCACGCGCCTCTCCTTGTCGGGTTGCCCGGGGGACTGCACGAGTGGCTCTCAGCCGCAGCCGCCTTCTTTAACGGCGGCCGCGGCCTGCTGCCC
>DODI01000080.1:0-4212 GCA_003509045.1 Planctomycetota bacterium
TATGGCGTCCGCGCAGAGATCGTTCTCCGGCGCACCCGGATTGATGATCACATCATCGCACAAGTCTCCAACGCCATCTCCATCCACGTCGCCCTGCTCCGGATTGAAGATATCAACGCAATTGTCCTGGTCGTTCGGAACCCCGTCGTTGTCATCATCATTCTCGACCACGGGTGGCGGAGGCGGCTCTCCGGTGAACACCTCGAGACTGTAATTCCCGCGGCTGGTGCTCCAGCCATGCACCAGGACCAGGTAAGAAACACCCTCCTCGGCGACCCATTCGACATTCGTCAGGCAGCACTGCCCGGGCCGGGTACAGGCATCATCGTTCTGGACGATCATCTCGAGGGCTCCGCAGCCGCCGGCGAAGACACTCAGGGCCGTGTCATAGTCATTGCCGACACCGCAGGTGTTGGCGTTGGCCAGGTCGCCGTTGCCGACGAACGAGTACCAGACTCCAGGAGCGTTGGGAAAGAGACCCTCGGGGTCAGGCGTCGCCGCCTCGGTCGATCCAACGACCACCGCGCTCAGGGAAACGTTGCCGTTGTCATCAAGTTGTTTATCAAGATCGAGCTCTATGGCGTCCGCGCAGAGATCGTTTACCGGCTGGGCGCATAGACTGCTACTGGCCAGGACCAGTAACAAAAATAAAGCGGATCTGGACATTCTTATTTCTCCACAGGCGGTTGGCGGATCCTCATCTTACTCGACCGTATCCACACCTCAAACGAGCAAAGAAAACGGCGTGGGAACATACAGGAATCCACGACAGGTTCTCAGGAGAGAATCGCTCGAATCACCCGCCCATGAACGTTGGTCAACCGGCGCTGGATGCCGTTGTGGTAAAAAGTCAGGCGCTCGTGGTCAAGGCCGAGGAGGTGCAGAACGGTGGCGTGAAAATCATGCCAGCTCACCGGGTCGACAGCGGCGCTGTAGCCGATCTCATCGCTCTCGCCATAGGCGACCCCGGGCTTGAGCCCGGCGCCGGCCATCCAGACGGTGAACCCGGCGTTGTTGTGGTCCCGGCCCTTGCCAAGCTTATCGGCGGCGGACTGGGTAAAAGGAGTGCGGCCAAATTCGGAGGTGAAGGTAACGAGTGTATCCTCCAGCATGCCTCGGCGGCGCAGATCCTTGAGCAAGGCCGCCACCGGCTGGTCGATCCGCTTCGCCTCGCGGGTATGGTTCCCGACCATGTCCTCATGTCCATCCCAGCTGGTGCGGGGCTTGCCGCCAAGCGGTCCTCCAGCGAAAAGCTGCACGAAGCGAACTCCCCGCTCGAGCAGCCGACGTGCCAGGATGCAATTGCGCGCGAAATTCCGCGTCTCCTTGCCTTCGAGTCCGTACTCGTCGGTCAAGCGTTTCGATTCACCCGAGATGTCGCTGACGCCGGGGATCGACACCTGCATGCGAGCGGCCAGCTCGTAGCTCTTGACCCGGGCCTCGAGAATCGAGTCCCGGCCGCCAAGGCGTTCGAGCTGCCGGTTCTGGATATAGGCCAGCAGCTCCCTCTCAGCCGCCAGGCCATCGGAAGAAACCTCCTTCGGGGCGAAGAGATCCCGCACCGGCTGCTTACCGCTGCTGAAGGGGACTCCCTGGTGCTCACCCGGAAGAAATCCGTTGCTCCAGCTCGAGGTGCCGCCGCTGGGCGCGCCCCTGGCATCCGGCATGACGACAAAGGCCGGAAGCGAGTCCGAGAGATTGCCGAGCCCGTAGGACAGCCAGCTACCAAGCGCCGGGAACCCGTTGACCTGGAAGCCGCTGTTGGAAAGAAACAGCGCCGGGGTGTGGTTCCCTGTCTCCGAGTGCATTGAACGAATCACCGTCAGCTCATCCGCCACGCCGGCCAGGTGAGGAAAGAGGTCGGAGATCCACAGGCCGCTGCGCCCGCGGCGCTGGAAATTCCAGTCATTCTTGCGAACCCGGCCCACCTGCCCGAAAAAGACGTCCGGCCTCTTCCCGGGCGGCGCCTTGCCGTGGAACCTCTCAAGCGCCGGCTTGTAATCAAAGGAGTCCACCTGGCTGAGCCCACCCACCAGGCAGATATTGATGGCGCGCTTCGCCTTCGGAGCGAAATGCGCCAACTGCCCTCCACCTTCATCTGCATCGAGCATGCTGGCCAGGGCGGTCGCGCCGAGGCCGTGGACTCCCCAATTGAGGAAGCTGCGCCGGTTGAGCTGTGATGGTTCGGGAAGCGTAAATGACATGGTCTACTCGATGAGAGTGAATTCGCTTGCGTTGAACAAGACGCGGCACAGGCTCTCGAGACCGTTCTTCTCCACCAGCCTGCGCGCCCTCGAGCTCTCGCCTTCACCGGGAGAGCGCCCGAGGCTCAGCCTCCAGGCAAGAACCACCCGGCTGTCCACCTCAGCGCCAGCCTCTTTCCGAAGGCGCCCGGCGAAGGTCTCGGCCATGCGCCAGACAAAACGGTTGTTGCTCAGGCTGAGCGCCTGCAGCGGCGTGGTCGTCACCGCACGGCGCGGACTGGTGCTCGAAGGGTCGGGACAGTCAAAGGTGTCAAGCAGCGCATCGCGCGCGCCGCGGGGGGAGAACCTGTAGATCGTGCGGCGGTTGAATTTCTCCCCGGCCACCTCGATCGGGTGGTAGTAGCGACCTGCGTTGAAGTGCTGCTCACGAACATCTTCATACCCCGGACCCCCGCGGCGGGTATTCAGAACACCCGCCACCTGCAGGATCGAGTCACGCAAGACCTCCGCCTCGATTCGCCTGGGTGCAAAGCGCCACAGCAGGCTGTTGGCGCTGTCGATGGCGAGAGCTTCTGGGCGGGAAGCCGAGGATTGGCGCCAGGTCGCTGAGGTCAGGATCAGGCGGTGCAGGGCCTTGAGTCTGTAGCCGTTCTTTCGGAACCATCCAGCCAGCCAGTCAAGCAGGTCGGGATGGGTTGGCCGGCCGCCGCCGGCCCCGAGGTCGCTCGGGGTCTCGACAATTCCCCGGCCGAAATGGTAGTGCCAGACGCGGTTGACAATCACCCGCGCGAAGAGCGGATTATCCGGAGAGGTCACCCAGGCGGCGAACGCCCTGCGGCGCTCGGCGTCGCCTGATTTGATGGCCAGCTTGAACTCGGCGTTCACTCCCTGCAGGGCCGCGACCCCGCCCGGCGCCACCTCCGCTCCAAGGTCGCCCGCGCTGCCCCGGCGGTGAATCCGCATGGCGCCGGGATTCACCGACCGGACGGAAAACATCCCGTGCTGCGCTCCGTGATGAACTCCGGAGAGCGCCGCGGCCACCCGGTAATATTCCCTGTTCGAAATCGGGTCTGTCTTGTGATCGTGACAACGCGCGCAATGAACCGTCAAGCCCAGGAAGCCCTGGGTGACAGTACCCACGAGCTCCTCGAGCTCGTCCTGGCGCGCCTGGCGCTTCATCCGGTCGCTCGACCCCAGCACGGTGTTGTGCGTCCCGGCGACCAGGAAGCCGACAGCCGCGGCCCCTTCGCGCCCGGGCTTCAGCACATCCCCGGCCAGCTGCATACGGGCAAACTCGTCATAGGGCAGGTCATCGTTGAGCGCCTTGATCACCCAGTCCCGGTAGGGCCAGGCGTTGCGCCGCGCCTCGTTGTATTCAAAGCCGTTGCTCTCACCGTAGCGCGCCACGTCCAGCCAGTGTCGACCCCATCGCTCGCCGAAACTTTCGGAGGCGAGTAGTCGATCAACCAGTTTCTCAAAAGCCTTGGGATCCTTGTCCTTCACGAAAGCCTCCGCTTCTTCCGGACGCGGCGGCACACCGTTGAGGTCAAAGAACACCCGACGGATTAATGTGCGCCGATCCGCCTGACCGGCTGGCTTGAGCGATTGTTTCTCCATCTGGGCCAACACAAAGCGGTCGATGTCCGATCGCGCCCACTTGTCATCCTTCAGCTTCGGGCTTGCCGGTTGCTTCGGCACCTTGAAAGCCCAGTGATTTTTGGATTTTTCCCAGTTGGGTTTTTCAGCCGCGGCACTCCCATCGCGCGGGTCGGGCGCACCCATCATGATCCATTTTTCAAAATCTGCGATTACTGAAGCAGGCAGCTTTTCCTTGGGCGGCATTGCTGTGTCCTCGTCCTCATAACGGATTGCCTCAATGAGCAGGCTCTCCTCCAGATTCTTCGGCACCACTGCATGGCCCGATTCGCCGCCTTTGCGAATTCCATCGCGCGTGTCGAGCAACAGTTCACCCTTCACCTTTTCACTGCTGGCCGAGTGACACTTGTAA
>DODI01000382.1:0-5069 GCA_003509045.1 Planctomycetota bacterium
CGTCGGGAGCCGTGACTCCAAGGCGGTCCGCATCCGGGTCGGTTGCCAGCGCGAGGTCAAGCCCGCCTTTCCTGGCGAAGCCGGTAACGAGCTCCATCGATTCAGGTACCTCGGGGTTCGCCGTGCGGAACGGAACCGTGGGGAAGGCGCCATCCGGAGCAGCCTGTTCAGGGATGCAACTGACCTTGAAGCCGGCCTGGTCCAGCACCTGCTTTACCGAGCTGCTCCCGGTCCCATGCAGCGGGGTGAAGGCCACCCTGGCGGAGCGCGAAGATGGGTCAATGGAAGCCTGGAGATTTGCCTGGATGTACCGCTCGTGGATCTCCGGGGGAATGGTCTCCACCAGCCCATCCCGGACCGCGGCATCCCAGGGGATGCTGGAACTCTCGGTCGTGTTTTCGACGATCTCCGCCAACTCCTGGTCCAGGGGAGGGACCTCCTGGGCTCCAGCTGAGTTGTAGATCTTGGCCCCGTTGTCATCCGGATGGTTGTGGGAGGCGCTGATGTTGAGGCCTCCCAGCGCCTCCAGTGACCTGATGGCGAAGGAGAGCTCCGGTGTCGTTACGTACCCGTCCTCTCCGCCTGGCGGGAACCAGGCCTTGATTCCGTTGGCCGCGTAGATCCGGGCTGCGAACCTGGCGAAATCTTTCGAATGCATCCCGAGCAGGGGATTGTCGATGCCCGGCTTGTAGACTTTCCGCAGGTCGTTGAAGACTCTTACGTCGTAGGCGATGACCACGGAGGGCCGGGCAGCGTCCTGGCGGAGCTTGAGGAAGTCGCAGTGGCCCTGGATCGAGGTGCCGAGGGTGAACGGGTTGAACCTGTTTGATCCGAAGCCGACGGGGCCCCGCCGGCCGCTGGTGCCGAAGGGGAGATGTTGGAAGAACGCATCAAAGAGCTTGTCGTATGATCCCGTCTGCAGCAGGTGATCCAGTTGGGGGAGGGAATCCGCGAACCTGTCATCCTGGAGCCAGCCTCCGAGGTTTTCGATGGCCTTCGCTCTGACGGTCTCCGGTACATCGATGAGGCTGAAGCCGACGCTGGTTTTGTCGATGAAATCAGGTACTGACATGGTTCTCAATCGTGCAGGCTGTGACGATTCGCTCCGAGAAGAAAACTCCGGACCCGTAATTCCTGCAAGCATCTTGTCGTATTTTATTTAGGTCGAGGCGATCGGGAGGGGCGAGAGACCGGGTTTTCAGGGGTTTCGCCGGTTAGGTTGGCCGTCCGAGTCGGCCACAGGAGCGTCGTTATAGCCACCTTGCCGGGGAGTCATCGTTCATCAGTGTTCTGGTAAGGTTATGTTGCATAAATGTTTTGAGAAAAAAAAGGGTCCTGAATATACTGCTTCGCAAGCAGATCGGGAAGAACACGCAGTTTCCGCATTCGCGGACTGTTGGGGAGCTGGAAGGGTTTCCCCTCAGGAGATAGCTGCGGTTTGCTTTCCTGGCAGTACCTGTCAGGAAAGCAAACAGGTGGGTCCCGGAGCAGTTGATAGCTGAGTAAGCGGGTTGGCTTCTCGGCGGCTGTCTTGCCTGCTTTGTCGGAAAATGAATGAAGAGTGATTGTTGGGAGGTTGCGTGGAGTAGTGTCTGCGAAAGGGCGTTGACCTGGAAGAGTTTGGCAGGTTCTGGCCTTACGCGGTGGTAATGAGGACGGACGGGGGTTTCTGTCCGGGTGGAATCACGTCAGGATTAGTGGAAGAAGTAAAGAGAACCATGTTATCAAGAGTTAACGAGAAGAAGGTCGAGGAACTGACAGTCAGAGAACTGGAAGATCTCCTCCAGCGGAAGAAGGGAAACGTCACGATCGCTGAGCTCATGAAGGAGCGCGACTGTCTGCGCCTGGAGATCCGGCGAATAGATGACCAGATTGAGCTCATCGAGCGATCTGATCCTGCCGGGGGCGTGAAGCCCAGGCAGGGAGTTTCCCAGATGGATGAATCCTTAAGTTCCACCATCTCTGCGCGGGGAGTTGCCGAGGAAGGAGTGGTCCATAGCTTCCTGGCCGGCAAGCGAAAGAATAACCTGAAGGATTATATCGCCCAGGTCCTCCTGCAGGCCCGAGGGCCGCTCTCCGCTTCCGAGATTCAGCGAGAGCTGCCGGGAGTCGGCTACATGTCCAGCTCGACCAATCCGAGATCTTTCTACAACACCGTTTTCCAGGCGCTGCAGCGTTACGATATTTTCGTCAAGGAGAGAAAAAAATATCGTCTCAGCGATGAGGCTCTTCGGGAGAACGGGGTGCGGGAGATCCTTCCTAAGAAGAAGACCAGGCTTAAAGACTATATCACCGATGTCCTGGGGAAATCTTCGACTCCCCTCAAGGCATCTGAGATCGCCAGCAGGGTGGTGATCGCCGGCTATGATACCGACCTCGAGATGGAGGAATTGAATCAGCGGGTAGCCGGAACACTCAAGAAATATCTGAATAAGGACTTCGATTGGGACAGCCAGAGATATCGCCTGGCTGAGCGTTTCTGATTGTCGTGGTTTAGGGGGTCTCTCTCGGTGGATCGTGTAGTAAAATGTAGTCTGCTTGAGACTGGAATTACGGTTTGACAAGCAGGCTCCAACAAGTTAAAGAATCTGACTGTGAAACTTGTGGGGACGTAGCTCAATTTGGTTAGAGTACCGGACTGTCGATCCGGTGGTTGAGGGTTCGAGTCCCTTCGTCCTCGCCAGTTTTCAGAGTCCTTGCGACTTAGGTTGCAGGGACTCTTTTTTTTTGCCCGGATTTAATCTCAGGGCTGTGCTCTTCAGCGCAATTTGACCCGTGGGAAGAACTCCGGGATCATGAACCGCCAGATCCAGACATTGCGCTGTTTGCGTGGGATGAGGTGGCAGGGATTGATGCTCAGGGTCTTTGTCGCTCCCCGGCCGGTGTCGTCATCCGTCAGCAGGAGGCTGAGTCCGAAATTGAACCCGGCGGATGGGGGGGGGGCTGTTTTGAACAGAGGGAAGGAGGTCCATGGAAGCGCGACCTCGTAGATGGCGCCGCTTGAGTCAGGTTTCTTTTTGACGGAAAAGAGTCCCTGGGGCTCGTCGTCATCATTTTCTTCGTTCTCTTCGTCGAGCCCGCCTTCCTGCTCGCCTTCCGCGCGCTCCTGTTCCTTGGCCTCCTTGCGGCGCTTGGGGATGGTCAGGCCGAGCGTCATCAACTGGTCATCGCTGCCCTGGCGGTAGCCTCCATCTCCGTCAGGGTCGAGGCCGATCAGGAGACAGTCGCCTTTCCAGTTCTCCGCGTCTCGATCGTAGGCTCTGAGGATGTCATCTTCGACGTCGAGCGCGAAATAGAAGTACGATTCATCCCAGCCCGTGTAGAGGATGGCCGACAGGTCCTCTTCCCCTTCCCACTGGCGGCTGAGTCCGGGGGCCGGGATCAGGTTGAGGTTGCGGGGAGCGGTCAGCAGCACCCTGTGAGCGTAGCTCCAGGAATCTTCCAGCCGGCCATCGATGACAGGAGGCGACTGGAGCCGGCGGGCGGTGATCTCCCTCGGCTTGATATGCTTCATGGCCTCCTGCTTGATTCCCTCGAGAAGGTAGGCGATGTCCTCACGCCCCTTCGTGTTGTCCGAACTGAGGAGAGCCTCTGATATCAGCGTCCGATCGAGCAGGGTTATTGCCGAAGGATAGTCGCCCGCCTGGAAGTACGCCAGGGCAAGGTCGATCACAGCTCTCGGTTCCGTTCGGTCTTTGAGATATACGTTGAGCAGTCCCATGCGATTCCTGGCGGCGTTGGGCTGGTCCGGGAAATCAGTGCCGGTCATTCCGCAGCCTCCTCCATCGGTCAGGAGCACGAGGTGCCCGGCCGCCACGGCGCTGCGATAGGACCTCTTCTCGGCCAGGAAGCTGCTGAGAGGGTTGGGTTCGACAGCTCGCAGGAGCGTCCCCTTCACCCTGTCGTAGATGGAGATCGTCTGGCCGGGGTCGGGAAATATGATCGCGTTCTCCAGGATGTGAAGGTGCCGGCTTCGCATTCGGCCAAGGTAGGTCCCGAGGTGAATCTCCTTCTGGGGCCAGAGGGAGGAGATGTTCATGCCCTGAGTTCCCGGGATGCGCCGAACCTCCAGCGCCAGGAGCTTCAGCCTGTCGCTGCCGTGAATGACGAAGAGCTGGTGTCCATCGCGGAAGATGGAAAAGTAAGAGGGCTCCTTGCCGAATTTTTCATAGATCCATTCGCGCTTTCCGTTTTCGATGGAGAGTCCAGCCAGCGCGGGCGTTCCCCCTTCCCTGGCCAGCACGGCGATCACTTCGTCCGGCGCCTCTGCGGAGTGGGAGATCTGCTCGATGGTTCCTTCTGAGGGCTCAAAGCCCCATAGCACCGTCCTGTGGGCCAGGTCCAGCAGGAGTACGGCGCTGGTGAGAGGAAGGAGGCAGAGTCCCTTGCCAAGCTGGACGGGATCACCAACCTTCCTGGCGCTGTCGTAGGCCAGGGGTAGATTGAAGTTCTTTCTCCGGGCGCCGTCTTTTGCCGCAAGGGCGGTGTAGCCGAGGTCGCGCTGGTTGAGCACGAAGACCTCATCGCCGGCAAGCGCGGGCCTGGCCTGGGCTGGGTCGGATTCCAGCTCCTTCCTCCAGAGTTCAGCTCCGTTAAGGTCGAAGCAATAGAGCTGCCGGTGGCTGCTGCTTAAGTAGACCCTGTCGGCTGTAACCAGACATCCCCTGATTCTCTCGCTGAGCTGTCTGAAGACAGGCTGCTCAGCGCGAGGCAGCTTCTTCGTGCTCCCTCCGAGTGGAATGGACCAGCGGACCTTGCCTTGCTGGTGGTCTACGGCGAAGAGATTGCGATGGTCATGAAGGATCAGCAGCTTGCCGGCGAAGGAGCCTCGGAGTTCCTTGTCACCGCTCCTGGCGAAGCGGAAATTTCTGTATTGGATGGGGTCGATGATGTACCCGGGGATCATGGACAGGTTGATGGTCCAGGAGGGTATCCCTGTGCTGACGTCTCTGCATTCAATGATCTCGCTGGCCTGGGTGAGGAAGCTGTTTTTGCAGCTTTCCGGGCGTTCACCTTCCGGTTCCAGGAAGATCTTTTCAGGCGAAAGCAGGTCAGCGGGGGAGCGCCAG
>DODI01000155.1:0-3236 GCA_003509045.1 Planctomycetota bacterium
GGCGAGCTATCGTGTCGAGCCCATCCTCAAGTTCCAGGACGCGGCCCCCTGCCCGACCCTCACCTGTAACGCCTTCGACCTGGACACGCCATTCGAGGTGCCGCTGCGAATCAACGCCGGGGGGCCGACGATTGTCGATGACCTCGGCCGCACCTGGCTCGGCGATCCCGGCCCCGGCCTCGATCCCCTGGGAATCCGTACCGATATCGGCAGCGGCACCAACACGATCCTCGAATGGTGCAATCCCGACGCGGTGAGCCTCGAGGAGCTCGGCATCGATCCAGTCGACCCGGGCGCCGAGGTCTTCCGCAGCATCCGCTGGGATGTGGGCAACGACGGCGTCGACTGGCACATCGAGCTGCCCATCCCCGATGGGACCTACATCGTGAACCTCTACTTCTGCGAGAGCTGCTGCGATCAGCGTCACTTCAAGATATCCCTCGAGGATGAGATCCTCGAAGAAGACGTCCATCGCGCCGCCTACGCCGACGCCTTTCACCAGGTGGCCGTCTACCCCTTCAGGGAGGTCGAGGTGAGCGACGGAGCCCTCTCCATCGGCCTGCTGCCCTGCCCGGAGTGCCCGGGCGCCACCGACTTCAACGCCATCCTCTCGGCGCTCGAGGTGATTCCCGCCGACGAGGACCCCTGCGAGAACCCGAACTTCCGCCGATGCGCCGGCAGGATCCAATGCGAAGCCGTCGACGGTGAGGCCGCCGTCTCCTGGAGTCCGCCGGAGTGCTTCGAGGCCGAGGGCTACGAGGTCTACCGCAACGGGGAGCTCATCCTGGAGCTCGATGGCCTCGAGACCAGCTTCGAGGACACCCTGGTGAGCCGCAGCCAGAGCTACCGGATCGAGACACTCGTTCCCGATGGGGTAAGGCCCTGCCGGGCGATGAGCTGCACGCTCACCGACAACACCCTGCCCTTCGCGGTCCCCCTGCGAGTGAACGCCGGCGGGCAGACCGTGACTGACAAGGAGGGCCGCACCTGGCTTGGCGATCCGAACGTCAACGCCGACGAGCTGGGGATCCGCGTCGATCCGCTCGGCGGCGCCCAGGTCGTTGCGAACTGGTGCCCCGCGGACTGGCTCGGTATCGAGGAGCTGGGCTTCGACCCGGCCGACCCCGCCATCACCGACCTCTTCCAGAGCATCCGCTGGGATGTAGGCGTCGATGGCATCAGCTGGGTCATGGAGTTCCCCGTACCCGACGGAGAATATACCGTCAACCTCTTCTTCATCGAGTGCTGCTGCGCCGATCGCCACTTCAAGGTCGAGATCCAGGACGAGCTGGTCGTCGAGGATATCCACCACGACATCATGAGCTCGGTGAGCGGCAGCTCCATCGAGGGCGTTGAGGTTGAAGGCGGCATCCTGCGGATCGCCCTGCTGCCCTGCGGCGACCCTGAATGCCCCGGCGGCGTCAACGGCGACGCCCTCGTCTCGGCGATCGAGATCCTGCCCGAGAACCTGGTCCTGCCGCCGGAGGAGATCTGCGACAACGGCATCGACGACGACCGCGACGGGCGGGCGGACTGCGATGACACCGACTGCTCCGAGACGGCGCAATGTCAGGAGCCGGCCGGGCCGACCTTCGTGCGCGGCGACGCCAACTCCGACGGCAGCATCAACCTGACCGACGGCGTCGTGCCGCTGCTCTACCTGTTCTCAGGCGGCGCGGAGCCGGCCTGCCTCGATGCGACCGACACCAACGACACCGGCAGCATCGAGATCACCGACGCGATCATCATCTTCAGCTGGCTGTTCTCAGGCGGCGCGGCGCCGGCGGAACCTTCGCCTCTGAGCCCGGGCTACTCGAGCGAGGAATGCGCCGGGGACCCGACCGATGACGGCATCGGCTGCGACCGTCCGTCTCCTGTCTGTAATTGATTCCGTATTCTCGGCTGAAAAGGCGGGCGCCTCCTCGTAACCACGGGGCCGGCGCCCGCTTCTTCGGCCCATGTGAGGCAATCAGAAAAACCGGCTCATGATGCCCCAGCCGACGAAGAGGCTCACCAGCAGCGCGAAGACATCGAGCGCGATGACCACGATGCCGCGCAGGCTGCCTGTCGACCAGCGGAAATAGCCCATGTCCGGGCGGCTGATCCTCCAGACCATCACCAGCGCCACGACCGGGAAGACCACCGCCAGGAGCACCGTGAAGATCCGGATTCCGTAGACCGGGTTGATGCGCAGAAAGAGCAGGCTGGCTGAGGCGACAATGAAGAGCGCGATAGCGATGCGGAAAGAACGGGATTCCATTCGCACCTTCAGGTTGCCCAGGTCAAGCATGGCGTAGGCCCCGCAGACCATCCAGCCAATGCCGGCGGTCCAGGCAGCGACAAAGAAACCTACGAGGAACACCAGGCGGGCGGAGCTCCCTGCCAGCGGCTCCAGCAGGGCCGCGAGATCAGTGGCGTTCTCCGGCACGATCCCGAAGGGCCGGGCGACTGCTGCCGCGGCCGCCATCACCGGCAGGGCGACGATCCCCGCCGCCGCGATGCCTACACCGTAATCCCAGCGTGAGCGCTGCAGGATGCGGGCCTGGCCCAGCGGCTTCGATGAGCGCCAGCCCTTCTCGATCATCGTGTAGGGATAAATCAGGATGAGCCAGGCGTTGATCATGCTCCCGGCGTTCTTCTGGATCAAGCCAAGCCATTCCGTGCGGTCTGATTCCGACCCGGGGATGCTGGGGATTAACCCTGCGGCCGCTGCCGACCATGGGGCGTCGGCGGCAACCGCCGCCAGGGCGAAGAGCCCGATCAGCAGGATGAGTGCGAAAACAAAAAACAGTTCTATCCTGCGGTAGACCCCCAGGACCAGCAGGGCCGTGGCCGCCAGCCCCGCGAGGGCCCCGCCGACCTCCGTCGGGATCCCGGGATGCAGGGTGCTCAGCACATGGGCGCAGGTGTTCCACTGTGAATAGGCACCGATGATTGTCGTGACGACCACGGTGACGAAGAGATAGATCGAGAAGACCGGGTGGACCTCCTTGAAAATCGACAGCGGTGTGCGCCCGAAGCGGAGATAGTAGCGCGCTGACATGTCCATCAACGTCCAGCCGGCGAGGCCGAGCACGAAGAACGTCCACCACATGTCCATGCCGAAGAGGGCGCCCATCTTGGTGGCGATGGCGATATCCCCTGTGCCGATATAAAACGAGCCGACCAGGGCTCCGGCTCCCACGCCCGCCAGCGCGCGGCCTGACAGCAGGGGCAGCTTCGCGCTCCACGGCTTC
>DODI01000156.1:0-1589 GCA_003509045.1 Planctomycetota bacterium
CGGCGATGACCTCTTCCGGTCCCCTCCGGGCCGCCCCTCCCTCCTGATCGTGCTTCAGGATCTTGGTCAGGTTTTCATAGGGCAGCGAGGCGAAGGCCGTGGCGGCACTTTCAACGAGAAGCTCCTCCGGGCCCTCGCGATCGAACTGGAAGTGCTCGGCGAAGGAACGAAGGGCGCTGGAGCGTTGCCCAGGGCTTGCGAGAGGATTTTTCGTCATTCGCTGCCCCTCCGGACTATTTTTCGGGGTCGGTGGAGGGAGTCGCGGACAGGCCTTCGCGGCTGAAATATTTCGTTGGGGGGAGACGGAAACGTTTGAGAGGCGCCCCTCCCTTCGCACGCCCGTTCTTTCTCAGCTCCTCGAGGGCCTGGTCGATCACGCCACGGTCCCCGACCAGGACCATCAGCGAATCTTCCCAGCGGTAGATTTCTTTCGAGATGCCCTCCAGGTCTTTCTTCCCGGCCGCCGCCATGGCGGCGTAGAAGGAACGTCTCTCCGTCGGCGCCAGGTTCAGGGCGGCTGCGGTTGCGTAGATGCCAAGCAGGCCGGCCTGGGTCTGGAGGTTTGCAATGAGCCGGCTGCGCTGGGTAGAGGCGGCCTTGCGCAGCTCGCCTTCTCTCAAGCGTCCCCGCCCCATCTCCTGGAGCTCCCTGAAGAACTCTGAGATTCCAAGGGCGGTAGCGCCGGACTCCACCGAGGAGGTGGCGACCAGGTGCCCCCAGATGCGCCGCGATGCGAGGCCGCTGCTGGCGCCGTAGGTGATCTTTTTTTCCTCCCGGAGGTTGGAGTTCAGGCGGCTGGTGAAGGTTCCACCGAAGATGGTGTTGGCGAGCGTCAGGGAAGGGACCTTCGAGCTTTCGTACCGTTCCCCTTTCAGGTAGATGCGGATGACCGTCTGCGCGGCCCCGGGCTTGTCGACCACGGCCAGACGCAAAGGCTCCTTCCCTTCTTCCCGGGGGTGGGGCGAGTAGACGGCTTTTTCGGGGAGAGTGGCCGGCGGGCCCTTCCAGCCCGCGAAGCGTTCTTCAAGCTCCCCCCGAAGGGCGGCAGGTTCAAAGTCCCCGGTAATGAGAAGCACGCAATTGCCCGGGGCCAAGGCGGCCGAATAAGCTTTTTTGACCTCTTCCAGGCTGATGCCTTGAACGGTGGACGAATAGCCGTCTTCGGGATGAGAATAGGGGTGTTCGCCGTAGTAGAGCCGGTCTCCCACGACCCGCGCGACGGTGGTGGGCCGCTCTCCTCGCTGCTTCAGGCTGTTCAGGCTCAGGCGCCTGACCCGCTCCCATTCCTTGTCCGGGAAGTTGGGCCGCAGCAGGATGTCGGAAAAAAGGTCGAGGGCCGGTCCGAAGTTTCGCCTGAGTACCTGCAGGTCGATGGAGCTGTAGTCTTTCCCTGTTGAGAACTCGATGCCTGCTCCAAGGAACTGGATCTCGTCGGCGAGCTCCAGGGCGCTTCGAGGGCCTGCGCCTTCGTCCATCATGTCCATAGCCAGGGACAGGAGGCCTTCTTTTCCTTTCGGGTCGAATGATGAGCCGGAGCGCACGATGAGGGATGCCGCCACCGCCGGTACGTGGTCAGAGTGAAGCAGCCA
>DODI01000156.1:1888-3789 GCA_003509045.1 Planctomycetota bacterium
ATGTTGGTACGTGGTCAGAGTGGAGCAGCCACACCTCCAGGCCGCTGCTGAGCCGGAAGGTTTCGGGCTCGGGAAGGGAGACCGGCGCGGCTGAAGCCGGCGGGATGGGTATGGCTACTCGTTCTTTCCCTCCTGCGCAGCCGGCCAAAAGGACGGCGACGGCAAGCAGGAGAGAGCCGGCCAGGGTCTTTCGCGCGGTGGCCATCATTGCTTCCCCCCCTTCTTTTCTTCGGGGAGGACATGAAGGATCAGTCGTCCGTTCGGCTTGAGGACTTTCTTTGCCCAGGAAGAGGTGCTGTAGGCGGTGACCTTTGAATACCGCCCGAGATCGCGCTCAATAGCTCCCGGGTTGCCGAAGTGAAACAGGTAGCGGTTGAGCAGGTCGGCTTTTTCCTCGAGGCTCTCGAGAGCTGACCAGAAGGCGGATTCAGTGGAATTCCGAGCGCGTCCGATCTCACGCGCCGTAACGCCGCCTTCCCGAAGCTCGGCGACAACGGCGTCCACCTCTCTCTCAATGGCGCCAAGGCGCTCCAGGTTTTCTTTCGTGTCGGCTCCCGGGAGGGCGAAAACCTGGATGATGAACTTGGAGCCCAGCAGGCTCGAGCTTTGATAGGCCGAGACGTCCTGGGCCAGCTTCTTGTCGTAGACCAGGCGTCGATAGAGGCGGCTCGACTTTCCTCTGGCGAGGGCGCTGGCGACAATGTCCATGTCGGCATCGCCTTCTGAGTAGAAGGCCGGAGAGTGCCAGACAAAGCAGGCCAGGGGCAGCTCGACGGCATCGGTGAGGGTTTTGCGAAGCACCCCTTCGATTGTTGGCGCGGGGGGCTTCTTCCGGGTGATTTTCGCCCGGCGGGGAATGGAGCCGAAGTATTTTTTTACAAGTGTCCGGGCTTCCTCTGGATCGAAATCGCCGGCGATGGCCAGCGATGCGTTCGCGGGAAAGTAGAAGCCATCAAAGAAATCAATGACATCGGAGACCGCGGCATTATCGAGGTCGGCGTGCGAGCCGATCACCGGATGGTGATAAGGGTGCCCGGCTGGATAGATCAGGGCCGGGATCTCGAGCCACAGCTGTCCGTAGGGGCGGTTCTCATAGCTCTGCCGCCGCTCGTTGCGGACGACGCCGCGCTGGGTGTTGAGCTTCTCGAGGGTCATGGCACGGGAGAGCCCGGTCATGCGGTCGGCCTCGAGGAAGAGGAAGAGCTCGAGGAGCTCCCCGGGGCCACTCTCGAAATAATTCGTGCGGTCGCTCGAGGTCGTGGCGTTGTTGGAGCCACCCGCGCCTTCCATGATGTTGTCAAATTGACCGATGGGAACGTTTTTCGTTCCCATGAACATGAGATGCTCAAACAGGTGGGCGAAGCCGGAGCGGCCCTTCGGCTCGTCCTTTGAGCCGACGTAGTACCAGAGATTGACGGCCACCCTAGGCAGCCGGTGATCTTCATGGAGGATCACCGTCAGGCCGTTGTCGAGGGTGTAGTGTTCGAAGGCGATCTTCTGGGCAGCCGCGAAGCTTCCCGGCAGAGCCACGATCAGGGCAGCCAGGGCGGCGCCCGCCAGCCGTTTGGATTTGTGGTGTTCAGGCATAGGCGCTATTTAACCCGCTCCTGTTATCCAGTCCAGCCCGGATTGATGACGCCGGCGTCATCGGCCGGCCGGAAGCATCCTTTCGCGGGGCCGCCAGAACAAAAAAACCGGGCGGGACTCCCTCAAGAGGAATCGCCGCCCGGTTCAGCCCGCGGTCTCGTCCCGTCCTACTCGCAGACCGGGGAGGGCCGCTCACAGCCGATGCCGTCGTCGGTCGCATCGACGCCGCAATCGGCCGCGGAGTAACCCGGACTGGTTGGCGAAGGAGCCGCCGGGGCCGCCCCGCCGGAGAACAGCCAGCTGAAGATGATGAT
>DODI01000070.1:0-1425 GCA_003509045.1 Planctomycetota bacterium
ATCAGGGTTGGTGAGAAGAAGGACGAGGAGGTGCAGGCCCAGAAAGCTGACATACGCCTCGAGACTTTCAGAAAAGGTCTCAACAGCCCCGGTGGAGGCGGGAATGGAGAGGCTCCGGCCGAAGCTGTAGATGTCAATTTCAACCCTCTTGTTCGCCTCGTCCCAGTTTTCGTGCGCGGCGATGTAAACGGTGACAGCCAGATCAATATGCAAGATGCTATCGCAATCGTTCAGTGGTGGAATCAGCAGTTGCAGTTTGGTCCCGTTCAATGGCAGCCTTCATGCTGCCCGTGGACGACGAACTTTCCGTGTCATGATGCGGCAGACGCCAATGACGATGGTTATCTGACCCCCGAGGATGCCATGGCGATCATTAGATATCTCTGGGCGAATGTAATGTTGTCGCCCCCCTCATCGATTTCAATCAATTACATCGCCTCCGATTGCGGAGAGGATCTCACTGGAGACAGCCTCGGTTGTGATATTGAAAGTGTTGTCTGCGAGTAGGAAGCGGTAGCTATCCGCCTGGATCCGAAGGCGATAGAGTTTTCCCTGCCTTTTCTCCAAAGGGCGTCCGGTAAGTACCGGACGCCCTTTTTCTATTGGAGCTGTTCTCCAGGTCGACCTTGGGTCCTGGTCGGTTTGTTGTTGGTTTTTTCGTTATCAAAGACGGCCTCGCCACACAGAACTTACAGACAGGTCATGTTGGCCCGTCATTCAATCGCAGGTCGATGAATCCAATCGAAAGGAGAAAATCATGACGACCAGCAAGACTTTCTGTAATGGCAGGGACTTTGCAATCGCGGATCTCAGGGGGAGGGCTTTCGTTCTGCTCGCCTTTCTCTGTATGTACTGGGCCCAGCCGGCCTGGACCCAGGATATCAGGGGAGGCGGTGATGATGTACAGCCCGGCCCTGATGTCGGAGTGCCTGATATTCCCGTTCCGGGGCCGGATCGCATACCGGTCTCCACTCTCAGCGGAACGGTTTTTCTCGATCGCGACGGAAACGGCGTCAGGATTGAAGATGAGCCTGGTCGCGCGGGGGTAGAGTTGGTCCTCGAGAGCCTCGGTGTCGAGCTTGACAGGACGGTTACGGATGAAAAGGGCGATTATTTCTTTGAGGGCGTTCCATCGGATGAGACCTACGTTATCCGTGTTGCCAAACCCCTCAGGGACGCTGTCGTGACCGCCTTGCCGGCTGAGCAGGCGGAGAACCGGGGAAATGATAAGGTTGTCCGCAAGAAACCCGGCCGCACGGTTTCCACCTATCCGGCGACTGTCGTACACACGGTCCACCCGGACTCCGGTCCTGTAGGCGGCCTTCATTTCGGCCAGGCAGAACCCTGTCCCATACCTACGAACCCGGTCGTTATGGTCGGCGGTTCGCAGGACAATTTCTCGAGCTCACCGGATGCCCCGAACAA
>DODI01000070.1:1821-6788 GCA_003509045.1 Planctomycetota bacterium
TTCCTGATGCCCGGGCAGGAGAACTGTTATCTGAGCGATCTTCGCATCGAGATGCGCTTGCGCCCGGTGGGCAGCGACCTGGTCAGCAATGACCGGATCTATATCCGCAGCAATGGCTCGACCCTCTGGTCGGCGAACCTGACCACGCTTAACAACGGGTCCTGGTCCGTAGGAGCGGATGTCTTCTTCAATCTCGATCTCGCCTACCTTCCGACTGATAACGGCAATATTGTCGATATCATCTCAGGTGTCGGGGGAGACCTCGAGGTCGCCATCCAGGATGACACCGCGGTGGACTTCATCGACCTCTATCCCAGCTGGTGCTGCGCTCCCAGGCTCAGCGGCTTCAAGTACGAAGACCGCAACGCCAACGGCCAGTGGGATGCCGGTGAGCCCAAGCTCAGCGATTGGGATGTTAACATTACCGAGCCCAACGGGAACGTCGTGACCGTCACGACCGACTCGAGCGGCTACTACTCCTACGATGGCGACCAGGTGGGCACCTATCTCGTCAGCGAGGTTCAGCAGCCGGGCTGGTACCAGGTTGGCCCCTCCAACAACGAGTACGAGGAGCAGCTGACGACTGTCACGGGCTCGCTGAGGGGGAATCTCAATTTCGGTAACGTTCCCTGCGACAACGCCACCGAGGATTGCTACCGGCGGCGCGCCGGAGATGCCGCGGTGGTCAATTCCGACGAGCTCCAGGAGGCTATCGACTCCTACACCCAGCTCAGCTCTCAGCACAACCAGCAGCTGCAGTTCGGTCCGGCCGCCACAAACCATGTTTTCGGACACAGCATCGCTGTCGATGTTCCCGGCGGTTGTACGATGATCGCCGCGTTCTTGAACCTGGAGCTTGACTGGCAGGGCGGCAATGACTGGATCCATCTGATCAATCCGGCTACAGGAGCCCGGGTCTGGTCAGAGGCGCTGGGCAATCTTTTTCCATCCCAGGGTGTCCAGCAGCTGTCGCTCGACCTGGCGGCTCTTCCCGTCAGCGGCGGCGGCACTGCCAATATCCTCGCGGACCTGCAGGATGGGAAGATTGATCTCTACATCCAGGATGACACCGGGGTGATGAGTCTCGATTTCTGTTATACGCTCTGCTGCGAGTGCCTGCCGGGAACGCTCTGTATCACCAAGTATGAGGATCTCAACCGCAATGGTTTTCGCGATCCCGGAGAGCCCGGACTGTCCGGATGGGAGTTCCGGATTCATGGCGACACCGTGTCCTATGCCGACCTGACCGGCAATGGCGGCAGGCTCTGTATTCAGAATCTTCCGGCCGGGACCTATACGATCGAGGAGATTCAGCAGGCTGGTTGGGTACAAACGGCCCCGGCCACAGTTCTGCAGACCGTCAAGATCTGCGGCAAGCCTGACGAAGAGAACGTCACCTTTGTCTCCTTCGGGAATTCGAGTTGCGAATGCGAATCGGATCAGAAGGTCGACTGCATTTACGGTGATCTCAACGCGACTCCGGGGCCTGAGCTGCTCTCGCTTCTCACCAGCATCCCCAGTGGGTACACCACCCAGATAGATGACCCCGGTGTCGACCAGCAGTTCGGTCATACCTTCACGAACATGCATCCGCCCGGATGCCTGGTCGTTGGAGCGAACCTGACGTTGGCTCTTCGTGCTGCCGGCGGCCTCTCCATCAATGACAGGCTCTACCTGATGGAGGGCGCGACCACGATCTGGAGCGCCAGCATTGACGCGCTCACCGGATCTAACTGGGCCCAGCAGGGCGCCCAGGACAGTGTCGTTCTCGATCTCGCCAACCTGCCGGGCGGCAACGGGCCGAGCAATATCCTCGCGGCCCTGGCCGATGGTGATCTCGATTTCCGTATCCAGGATGACACGGCCGTTCTTCGCGCCTGCCTTCGGGTCGAGTACTGCTGTGACGCCTCGATCTCCGGAATCAAGTACGAGGACGAGAACGGCAATGGCGTCCAGGACCCCGGTGAGGCTCCGCTTGCCGGTGTCACGATCGAGCTGAATGGAGGTGAATTGCTCCAGGGTACTGTTGTCGCCGATTCCATGGTGACCAACAGCCAGGGTGAGTACAGCTTCAGCTGTCTCGAGCCCGGGAAGTACTTCGTTTCCGAGATCGTGCCGACGGACTGGACCCAGACGCAGCCGGCTGCGGCAGGGTATCCGGTCGGACTCTTCTCAGGAGCGGCCTCGTACTCCACCTTCTCCGGACTCGATTTCGGCAATACGCAGGCCTGTGAGGAGCCCATGAGGATCGAGTGCATGGTCGGCGACCAGGACAACTTCAGCCCTGGCGATCCTGTTGACGGTCCGCTGGATCCTTCCTCCGCTCTCGTTGGCGAGGTCCTGCAGCAGATGAGCAGCGGGAACGTGCTCTATTCGACGGATGTGATTCCCACGGACCATCCCATCGGTCACACCTTCAGGTGCTGGGAACCGAATTGCACCGTGAAGGACGCGTGGCTCGAGATCGGTCTGAAGGCCGGACCGTCCGGCCTGTCTTACAACGACTCGATCGGTTTTTACCAGGGCAGCCAGCGGGCCTGGAGCATGAGGATCAACAATGTTGTCGATCCGAGTGATCCAGCGGCCTATCCCTGGGGACCCGGTCAGAGCGTGGTGCTCACGTTGCACCTGAGCGACCTGCCCATGGATGCCCTGAACGTGGACACTGTCATCGGAATCATGCAGGACGGCGACCTGGATATCGCCATCCAGGACGACACGGGCATCGACTATATGAAGCTGACGGTCGATGTCTGCTGTGAAACTCCTGGTCCCGACATGGACGGTGATGGAGTTCTGGACACGGTTGACAATTGCATCCGGGTCCCGAATCCGGACCAGGCCGACTCTGACGGTGACGGTATCGGGGATGCCTGCGAGCGTGTTGATCCCAGGTACATCCGCGGTGATGCCAACGCTGACGGCCAGGTGAACATTTCTGATTCGCAGAGTGTTTTCGGATACCTGTTCCTTGGCCGAACTGAGCCGTCCTGTAGCGACAGCGCGGATGTCAACGCTGACGGCAAGCTGGACATCAGCGACGGGATCCGTCTTCTGCAGTTCCTCTTCACTGGAGGGGCTCAGCCGTCGGCTCCCTATCCGGAGTGCGGCAGGGCCGAAGACCCAGGTGACGGCTGCGAGGAGTCCACCCGTATCTGTTCTGATTAGGGGGGGAAGGCCCCTTTCCCGCCTCAAAGACCGACTTGGCTCTCGGTTGGTCTGCTGTCCTCGAGGGCGCCCGGTATTTTCCGGGCGCCCTCTTTTTATTACGAACTTCTTCCCCGTGGGGTACTTCATAAACAGAGGGAGTCCCAGGGGGATCTCGTTGTTACTTCACCCCTGACACTCAGGTATATCGATAGCGAGACATTGGTCACTATAGCTGACCACCGGAGCCGGCCACCGGAGCCGGGGACTGCTCCCCCAGGTGATGTTTATCTGTTTTGAGAAGGGAATTGATAATGAAGAAAGTTAACTGGTTTGAAAATTACGGAGGCTCGAACAGCCGCGGTCTTGGCCGCCTTCGCTCCGCGGTTTTCGCCGGAATTCTGTTAGTGGCCGCCTTTGCGCCGGATCTGGCCCGGGGGGATTCGGGTAACGTTTCGGAGCCCGCATCAGATATGAGGCCTGTATGGCTGGTCAAGGATACCTGAGGCCTAAACCATTTGCGGCAGGTGCTGCCGAAATCGCCCGAGTATCACGAGCTTCTCAGTTATAAAGGGCGAAACCCATGGCGGGTCGTTCCTGATGATCCCAAGGGGCGGGTCTACTTAAGGAGGATTATGTATGAAAGTCGCGAGCGTCTCACCATCCAGAGACTTTCGCGGCTGGACTCTCAAGGACAGAAGATGGCGTCTCGGCTCGAGCAGTATTCTTTCGGCCTGGATTTCCTTGAAAAGAGAGATCAAAGAGAAAAGAAGAGTTTTTCGTCACGGAGCCGCAGCGATTATTTGAGAACAAACGGTAAAGGAGGTTCTTTTAAGCGCTTGAGCGAGCTGAATTCGGGCGACACTTATTTATATCCGCGCACCATAGGGAGCGGCGCACCGCTGACCGCTTCGGGTTCACTTTTCCTGCGTGGAGACGTCAACCAGGATGGCCAGGTGAACCTTCTGGATTCGAACGACCTCCTGCGGTTTTTCTACGATAAGGAATATGAGCCGCCTTGCCTTGAATCTGCCGATGTAAATAACGATGGCCTGGTTCAATTAGATGATGCTCTGCAGCTCATCAACTATGTAACCCATGGCCTGTCTCCGCCCGCGTTACCTTTTCCCGCTTGCGGGAGGGATCCTGATGAGCCTGGCAGCGGAAAAGATATCGGTTGTCTTTCCCACGAGGCCTATCCGAAAACAACCGAAGACGAAGATAAGCAAGAAGGTCCGTAGAGTAGAGATCTCGGTATTAATTACAAATGGGCCGGCTTGAGGCCGGCTTACCAGAGAGGGCGTCCGCGAGAGCGGGCACCCTCTTTTCATTGACTGGCAGTAATGCCGGGTGGAGTCGTCTTCCGGGTCCGCCGGGTATTCTCAGACGAGCTCTTTCATTGGCTGGTGGCCGTCGACGAGGTAGTGGGGGCGTCCCTGGAGGTCCTTGACCGTGGAGATGGGCGCGTTGATGCCCATGTTGTGGTAGAGGGTTGAGACGACCTCGCCAAAGTGCACCGGCCGGTCTTTCGGTCCCTCGCCCAGGCGGTCGGTCGAGCCGATCACCTGGCCGGCCCTCATGCCGCCGCCGGCCAGCAGCGCGCCGCCGACCTGGGGCCAGTGGTCCCGCCCGGCATTCTTGTTGATCTTCGGGGTGCGGCCGAACTCGCCCCAGGTTACGAGGGACACGTCGGAGTCAAGCCCGCGCTCGTGGAGATCCTCGACCAGGGCCGTGACACCCTGGTCCCACAGAGGCAGGTACTTGTTCTTCAGCTCCTTGAAATTGTTGGAGTGGAAGTCCCAGCGCCCGAAGTTGAGCGT
>DODI01000227.1:0-3710 GCA_003509045.1 Planctomycetota bacterium
ATCGAGCACCACCCTCCAGTGAAGAGGCGGGCCTCGCAACTTTCCGCCGGCGTTCCTCAGAGGCGTCTGGTCTCCACCGTCAATCCGTACAAGACGAACACCTCGATCTCCAGCACGGTCTATCCAGTCAAGGCAGTAGCCGTTGATTCCCCCTTCCCTGTCCCAGCGGTGGGTCGGTCTCGAGGAGCAAAAAAAGACGCCCGCGTGACGGCCGTTTAGATCTCCTACATTGGAGTCGGTCAGAAAATTCATGTCGAAGGAGAACTCCAGGTCGGAGGACAGTTCCACGGGTGGCTGCCCCGCCCAGATCCACGCCTCGCGCAGAGTGTTGTTGTCGAAATCGCTGGACTCCCCCACCAGGGAGCCATCTGTAATCGTCCATTCTCCCCTGAAGGCGGTCCAATCTCCCGGAGGACCATCCTGGTCGGGCCGGTTGAAGTTATCGATAAAACCCTGGGATAGAACCTGTGGAGCGACCATCGCAAGAACAGAAATCAATGCGATGGAGAACCAGGTACATCTATTTCGAAACATAATCGTCCTTCTGGAACAACGCAGCAGGGTGAGAATCGAAAAACCTTCTGAACAGGCCCGGGGCGGTACTTTAAGGCTCTCTGAACGGTCTTGAAAACAACAGGCGGTGTGAGCACCTGGAGCCAATGACTCCGTACGTCAGGCACTCGTAAATAAATTTGACCCAAGGACATAAGAGTAAGGCCTGAATAGCCGGAAAACAATTTAATGACGCCCGACGAGATCACTGGGCCTAACAGGGGTCCTGCTGGTTCAATAGCGCCCTCTAAGGTCCCAGATCTTCACGGCCCCTTCAGAACAGCTGGTAACCAGCCTTTTTCCATCCGGGCGGAAAGCCAGATCCGTAATTCCACCATCGTGTCCATCGATGCGGAAACGAAGTCGGCCATCCCGTGGATCCAGCAGACGAACCCTTCCATCCCGTGTACCGGTCGCAAGAAGCTCCCCGCCGGGACTGTAGGCTATAGCGGTGATCCGCCTGTCCCTGTCAGCCGAGGAAAAAATAACGCCGCCGGTATGCGCGTCCAGGATAGCCACAGATCGACCGCCGGCCGCTACGGCAAGCTGCGAACCATCCGGACTGTAGGCCAGGGAGCTGATGCCATCATCGTAACCTGCGAGCGCCAGGAGCTGCTCGCCTTTCACTAGGTCCCAGACCACAACGGTCCTGTCGACCCCGCCGCTCGCCAGCCGCTGTCCATCCGGGCTGAAAACAACGCACCTGACAGCCTTGCAATGACCGGAAAGCGTCTCTCGCTCAGTTCCCGAAGCGATATCCCAGAGTCTTACCGTTCCATCATAGCCCGCGCTTGCGACAAGAAGCCCATCCGGGCTGAACGCGATATCATGAATCCAGCCCCTGTGTCCGCGAAGACGAACCCCCTCAGCCGTCGTCCGAAGATCCCACAGGATGGCAACACCGTCCCCTCCCGCGCTCGCCATCAATGAGCTGGTCGCGCTGCAGGAGACACTGTAAACCTGAGTTCTACCGCCCAGCCGGGAAATTTCATCAAATCCGGTCCCCGGCTTCCAGACCCGGATACCCCTTGCTGAACAAACCACCTGCCGACCATCGCGGCTGAAGGAGACCGAATGAACCTGGCGCTTCGGCCCGAGCAGCGTGTGCTCAGCTTCGCTTATCACTTCCGGGGGTGGGTCTCCACAACCACCGGAAAGCAGTATTAAAACCAGCGCAAACAGCTGGCAACTTCTTCTTACTGACAAAAGACACCTCTTTTCAGATACCAGAACAAGCCCTCTCTTTAATGGTCCCCCGTTTCAACGGAATCCCTGGAAAGCCCCGCTTCACCGCCGCTCCCCCCTTCCACGGTATGTACGGAAAAGACGCTGACCAGACCGGCCAGCAGAAGCATGATGAAAAACATCCACAGGAGATTCTTCAGCAGGCGCATCCTGACGTAATAACGCGGGCTCGGCAGTTCGCGGCTCCTTGCGGAATTCTCAAGGCCATAAAGCCGCCGGGCCACACCTTTTCTTGTCTTTGTCTTCATGTGTTCAACTCGACATACGAGTCTCCCTGGGTAATAAGATGGCATTCCCTGGCCAAACCTTCTGACCATTACACAGTCAGTGTGGTGAGAGCAGGTTTGATAACACCGATTGCCCGGATAAATCGGATTGCGACCGACCGACCCTTTTCAGGTGAACCGATGGGGGATGAGATGTTGGCCGCGGTCGTCATCTGAACAGACCCGACCTGCGCATGCGGGATGCAAATCCCCGCTCGCGCCAGATTCAGGACAACCGGATGGAACCCCGGTCACTGATCAGCATGAAATACGAGCCGGGCCGGCGATGGTGGGGCCACCAAACGCCGCAGGACACCTGTACCGGTAGGGGGCGGCCTATTCGCTTTCGCGATCGGAGCCGCCTTCGCGTGAGCCCCGGTTGCGACTGCTTCGCCCGAAGCCCCTCGAGGAGCGTGACTGGGAGCGGTACTTGCCCCAGGAGGTGTTCTGGTCAGCGGTGAGGATCGTCTCGATACGGACATCTGTGTTGGCCTTGATCTGTTTCTGGGAAGCGGCGAGAGCTTCCTTTTCGAGCTCCTGGCCCTTGAGCTCATCGAGTGAGGCCCGCTCCTGGGCGAGGAATTCCTTGAGGGTGTCTTTCTGGCCATCATCGAGCTTCAGCTCGAGGGATCTGTCAAAGCCCCTGATGGTCCAATCATCCCTCTGGCCCTGGAACTGCTTGGTCAGCTCAGCGCGGCGCTGCTGCTGTTCCTCGGTGAGCTCTCCGGAATCACCACTGAACAGGGTCCTGAGCTCGGAGAGTCGGTTCAGGCCGCTCCGGGCCTCGCCATCTTCGCCGCCTGCAGTTCCGAGAAAACGGTTCGCCGCCTCGTCAAGCCTGCTGCTGATTTGACCAGATCCCTTGAGATCATTCTTCAGCTGGGCGATGTCCTTGTCGTGAGCCGCAAGCTGCGCCTGGATCTCAGAGAGGTCGCCTGCCGGAGCAGCCGCCGAGACGTCCGTATCCGCCTTTGATACTTCTAAAAGGGTCAGCCGATCGCCCAACTCTTTGATGCCGGTGTTCTGCTTCTTGTCATCATTTGAATCTCCCAGGGTGTTGAGAGCCGACTGGGCTGTGCTCAGCTCATTGTTCAGGGTAGCAACCTGATCGTTCAGCTGACCGACCTGGACAAGCAGGTAACCTCCTGAAAGCGCACCCGCAGCCACAATTAAAGCAATGATAACCTTCATGGTCTTTTATCTCCTGGTAGCTGGTTCACAGAACCCGGCCGCGGTCGCCGCCGTCACTGAGCCATGGTACTTCAGCTTTACTCAAATGGCTGTCTGTACTTGTCGGATTCTTAACATATTGCAGAGGGAAGTCTTCCGACGTTTTCAGTCGTTTTTCTTCTGCTGCTTCGGCCGCTGAAGCTTCTTTTGCTGCTGCCGGGCTTTGAGCTTCTTCAGCCGCTCGGGATCATAGGGCCCCCCGTAGGCGTCACGAAGCTCATCGCAACGCTGACGCATCTTCTCGAGCGCCTCGCGATAGTCCGGATCAGCCGCGAAGTTCTTCAGCTGGGAGGGATCCTTCTCCAGGTCGTGCAGGTACTCGTAGGCCGGCTTCTGCTCGAAGTAGCGGGCATAAACATAACGCGCGCCCCTTACACCCTCCCACTTCGGGATCGCCGCATGGTTCATCAGGTGCTT
>DODI01000153.1:0-4383 GCA_003509045.1 Planctomycetota bacterium
GTGCGCTATGCCGGCGGGCGGGGGCGGGTGGCGGCGTTCTCTGCTGCCGATGGAAAAAAGCTCTGGGAGGCACCGGTGGATGGCGCGGCCTGGTCGCTCGCGATTGCCGACGGGAGCCTGTTCGTCAGCACCGACAGCGGCAGGATTCACTGCTTCCGGCCGGCCAGGGCGGCCCTCCCCAGCGCCGACAAGCCGGCGGCAGGCAGGACGGCCGCGGCCGAGGACCGCCCCTACGAGGCGGAGGCCGGCGAACTTCTCGCGCTCGCGGGGATGGACAGGGGCTATTGTTTCGTCCTTGATTCAGTTGACGGGAACCTCGCCCTGGAGTTGGCCAGGCGTACTCATCTCCAGGTGATCGCAGTCTGCTCAGATGAGAAGGCCGCCTCGAAGGTTCGTGCCAGGCTCGATGCGGCCGGGCTCTATGGTCGGGCTGTAGCCCATGTGGGCTCGCTCGCGGAGCTCGGGTATGCCGACTACCTGGCGAACCTCGTTGTCTTCGAGGGGAGTCTCGCTGAAGGGCGCTCTCCGGGGGGGCTGGCAGCCGTGAAGAAGCTCCTGAAGCCCGGCGGCGGGGTCGCTCTTGTCGGGGGAGCCTCCGGCAAGGCCGTCTCGGCCGTAAACAGGTTCCTCGCTTCATCTGGACGAGGCTGGAAGAGGCATAAGCGGGAGGGCGGGGTGTGGGCCTCTCTTCGTACCCAGCCCCTGAAGGGCGGCGGGGAGTGGAGTCATATGTACGGAGACTCGGGCAATACGATCTGCAGCGGCGACAAGCTGGTCAAGGGGCCCTTTGACCTGCAGTGGTTTGGCAGGCCGGGCCCCCGCAATCTTGTCGACAGGCATCACCGGACCGTAGCGCCGCTGGTCAAGGACGGCCGCATGTTCCTCTCTGGAGATGACAGGATCATCGCCACCGACTCCTACAACGGCTCGCCTCTCTGGGACAAGGTCATCTCAGGGACCCGCCGCATCGGCGCGGTCAGGGACAGCGGCAATATGGTGGTCTCCAGCAAGGCTCTCTACATTACGGCGGGCGCCGAGTGCATCGCGCTCCAGCTCGATACAGGCAAGCGGGCAGGAAGCTACCCGGCTCCGGACGGCGCGGACGGATCCGAGCGTCACTGGGCCTGGATCTCGAGCGAAGGCGGGAAGCTCCTCGGGTCTTCGGCGCGGCCGGGATCCCTGAGAACGGAGATCGGCAGGGGAAAGATTCTCGATGTTTACGAGGACTCCAAGGCGATCGTCTGCAGCGTTTCCCTCTTCTGTATCGATCCCGAGACCGGCAAGCGCTCCTGGCTCTACCGGCCGTCACGCGGGGCTGTCATCAACACAACCATCGCTGTTTCAGGGGGACGGGCCTGGTTTGTCGAGAGCGGCAATGCGGCCACCCTGGATGGGCCGATTGACCGCTACACACTGGATAAGCTCCTGTCGCGCGGCGCCGCTCTTGTCTGTCTCTCCACCACGGATGGAAAGGTCCGCTGGAGAAAACCCCTGGATCGGCTGCGGGCGAGGAACTGTCTCTTCCTGAGCTCCTCCGGCGGCGTGCTGGCTCTCTCGGGTTCGCGTAACGAGGCCGGCACCGTGCGCTACGACCTCTCGGCCTTCGATGCCGCGGCGGGAAGACAGCTGTGGTCTCGCAGCCATGATACCGGGGTCAAGGCGGGAGGAAATCACGGTGAGCAGGATCATCGCCACGCGGTCATCGGCAAGCTGCTCTACGCCGAGCCCTTCGCCTACGAGCTGCGCACAGGGAAGCCCGTCAGCGGGTGGAAATGGAATAAGACCAAGCGCGGCGGCTGCGGCAATGTCTCGGCCTCTCTCTCTAACCTCTTCTTTCGCGATGGGACGGCCTCGTTCTTCGATCTTTCGCGCGGCGTCCACGACAAGGTTACCGATATCAGCCGGCCGGGGTGCTGGATTAATATGATTCCCGCCGGCGGGCTCC
The DNA here is from genome assembly GCA_003509045.1 of Planctomycetota bacterium. Classification (GTDB taxonomy): domain Bacteria; phylum Planctomycetota; class UBA8108; order UBA8108; family UBA8108; genus UBA8108. The sequence continues at coordinate 1,946 of DODI01000153.1, forward strand.
TGCTTATCCCCGAGGGCAGCTCCGGCTGTACCTGTAATTACGCAGTCCAGGGATCGATGGCCTTTGTTCCCTCCCGCTGAGACCCGGCAGGTCAGGTAGTGTATGATCGGGCCTTTCAGGGTATGCTCCGGCGGACGGAAGATGATTCAGGTCTATGACAGGTAACGAAACAGAGCTTCTCTATCTTTTCTGGAGCGTTTTGATCCTGGCCGCGGTGCCGGTGATCTATCGTTTGTGCCGGGGTCGTTCGCAGGCGCTTACCGCTCTTGACGGCTTCATGTTCGTCTCGATGGGCGGCATCATCCTGCTTGATTTCCTGCCGCAAGCTCTCGAGGACGGGGGGTGGCCCTGCGTGGTCTTTGCCGTCCTGGGTGTCGGGCTGCCGACAGTCATCGAGAGACGAGGACACAGGCTGGGTGAACATTTCCACCGGGCGGCGCTCTACCTGGGTCTTCTCGGTCTGCTCATCCATTCGATGCTGGACGGGGTTTATCTTGGCAGCTCCGGGGCCGATTCCGGGCTGCTTCCTCTCGCGGTGATTCTGCACCGGCTCCCCGTGGGGCTCACGGTCTGGTGGCTCGTTCGCTGGTCGCGGGGACGCGGCGCCGCCATGCTCCTGCTGGGGGTGCTGGCCGTTCTGACGGCGCTCGGATATTTCGCCGGGTCAGGACTTCTTGATGACCTCTCGGGCAGGGGGCTGGCCTGGTTCCAGTCGCTGGTGGCGGGCTCCCTCTTCCACGTGGTCCTGCACCGGTCTCGGGGCGCAGCTCCCGAGGAAGCTCCGGCGGCTGCCGGAAGAAAGCTGCCGCTCAGCGCCTCGGGGGTCGGAGGCTTCCTGGGCCTGGCCCTGGTCGTCTTCCTGCTCACCGGCGAGCACGCTCATTCCGGCGAGCACGCTCATTCCGGCGAGCACGGCGAATTCTGGAATTCCTTCCTCGCTCTCGCCCTGCAGAGCGCCCCCGCCCTGCTGCTGGGCTATTTCCTCGCCGGCCTGGTCGCGGTCTTTCTGCCGGTATCCTCCGTACGCTGGCTTGGCGGCGGATCGTTAGCCGGCCAGGCCCTTCGCGGAGTGGCTGTCGGACTTCCGCTGCCGGTCTGCTCCTGCGGGGTGGTGCCCTTGTACCGGGCGCTCGTCGAGCGCGGCGTACCGGCTACCGCGGCGCTGGCCTTCCTGGTGGCGACCCCGGAGCTCGGGATGGACGCTGTCCTCCTGTCGCTGCCGCTGCTGGGCGGTCCTTTTACCCTGGTTCGGATCGCGGCTGCCGCTGTTCTCGCGCTGGCCGTCGCCGTGATCGTTGGTCGGACCATCTCCTCAAGGACGCAGGAGAATTCAGCTACGGCTGCGGCGGAGGCCGAGGGGTCGGCGGGCGGAGTGCTTGACAAGCTGGGTGGTGGAATCAAGGCCGGGCTGGGCACCCTGGTAGACCATACCGGTCCCTGGGTTCTTGTCGGGCTCGCGGTCGCCGCCCTGGTCGGGCCGCTGGTGAGGGACAGCTGGCTTGTCGACTGTGATTCCTACCTGCAGGTCGCGCTCTTCGCCGTGCTTGGAATCCCGGTCTACGTCTGCGCATCCGGGGCGACTCCCATGGTCGCGGTGCTGCTGGCCGGCGGGGTCTCTCCGGGTGCGGCCCTGGCGTTTCTCCTGACTGGTCCGGCGACCAATGTTGTGACCTTCGGGGTCATTTCCGATCTGCATGGACGGAAGACGGCCGTCTTTTTCTGCGTCATGATGGCGATCCTCGCTGTGGCGATCGGGTTTACGGTGAACCTGCTCTTTCCGGGTTTCGCGCCGCTCGACCCGCAGGCTGGTCATGACCATTCCTCTGACCAGCTCCCCTGGGCGTGCCTGTGGGTCCTTGGCGGTCTCTTCCTGTTTTCCCTGCTGCGCAGGGGGCCGCGGGAGGTGGTCGGGAGCGTCTTCAGCGTCGAGGCCCTGAGCGGGGCGGAGGGGGGAGATGAAGATGAGGGGCACGACTGCTGCGCCGGGGGAGGAGAGCCCGAGACGGGCAAGATGGAGGAGCCCGGAGGCTGTTGTGAAAATTGAGATTTTCTGATGTTAAGACGCCGCCTTGCCATTTTCCGGAGAAGAGCCCTTGAATGATCCTGTTGAGATGAGCGGAGAATCCGCCAGCCAGCTCAGCCTTGCCGACGCCCAGGAGCGGGTAGACCGCTGGATCAGCGAGGTCGGGATCCGCTATTTTTCAGAGCTGACCAACCTGGCCCAGCTGGTGGAGGAGGTAGGAGAGGTAGCCCGGATTCTTTCGCGAACCCATGGAGACCAGAGCTTCAAGGACAGTGAGAAAGATCTCGATCTCGGTGATGAGCTGGCAGATGTCCTGTTCGTTCTCATCTGCCTGGCCAACCAGACCGGGGTGGATCTCAGTGAGGCTTTCGAGCGCAACCTCGAGAAGAAGACCTCCCGGGACGCGCAGCGGCAC
>DODI01000058.1:0-2768 GCA_003509045.1 Planctomycetota bacterium
CCCGGAGGCGGCTTGCGTCCGCCTGGACCCGGCGGCGGCCGTCGCCGGTCCTTACCGAGAATGAAGCCCACGACTCGGGGGCGCTCGTAGGGGCGCAGCGCGACCCATTTTTTCCACGAGGAGTCCGAGAGGAAGTCGGGCTTCTGCGTGGGGGGCGGGGCATTCTTATGCGGCGGGTGAAACAGCCTGCGCAGCTGCTTGTGGTCAAGCGAACGCAGCCGGGTGATCTCCTCCGTCTTGAAGATTCTTTCTGAGGTGACCTTGGCCTTGTGCTTTCGGAGGAAATCAGCCTGCTGGGGCGCGGACATGGTGAGTACGCGCTGGCGGAGGTCTTCAGGGAGGCGCGCGACGATGCGGGTGCGCTCGGCCATGAACCGGGTGTGGAGGTGTTTCTCCCGGGCCTCGGGCTTCATCTCCATGAGACGCTTCTGCTCTTCGGGATGCAGGCGGTTCCAGGATTGGCGCAGGAGCTCCTTGTGTTTTTTCTGCATCTCTCGCTCGTGTGGAGGCAGGGTGAGCTTGTGCCTGGCATCGCGAACCGCCGTGCGCCTCTCCTCCGGTTGCATCCTGTGGAGCTTGTCGAGCAACTGCTTCTGCTTTTCGGCAGGGAGGGAGCGCAGCTGCTGGTAGATTTTTTCGATCTCGCTTCGTTTGGCGGGGTCGAGCCGCTGCCAGCGGTCGGAGTTGGTCCGGGTTTGCGGGGGGCGTTTATCCATTTTCCTGCCCTGGGCCCGAAGAGCCGGGGGCGTGAGCAGAGCGGCGAGCAGGGTGACGGTGGTGGTGACGGTCAGGCGGCGCATGTCAGAAGTTCTCCCCCGAGATTTCTTCTTCCAGCCAGTTGTCGAAAAGGCCGGAGTCAAGGACGCCGGCATCTCCGTCTTCCTCAAGGAGGAGGTTGACCAGCTCCAGGCTGAGCTCTCCGCCTTCCTCCTGGATGATCTCCAGGACATCGAGCTCGGCGATGACCTCTGTCGGGCTGTAGCCGCCCGGAAGCCGCTGCGTGAGGTCCGGAGTCTGGTCCGTCGGGCCGGGGATCCCGGTGATCAGCCGGGCGCCAATCAGCACCGCGAAGATGGCAGCGGCCGCTGCCGCGAGGATTCCCGCGGTGATGACCTGACGGGATCGGCGGAGTCTGCCTCGCACCCCGGCGAGGGTCTGCCCGGGAGACAGTCCGGCTTCGCTGTCGGGGGCTGCGATGGCCGCCGCGATAGCTTTGTGTTGTTCCAGGGCTTCGCGAAGCCCCTGGTCTTCCGCCAGGAGGGCCTTCAGTCGCTCCCTGTCGGCGGCATCCAGCTCGCCGTCAAGGTAGGCAACGAGCTCCTCTTCGCGGGAGGGCAGGCCTTCTTTTCCAGTATTGGCGGGGTTGTTTTTGTCGTTCACGAATCTTTCCTGCAGGGTTTCTGGTTAGTTCTCGGTGTGGCCGGGGTCGGGGGAACCTAATTGAACCGGTTTGCCTTCGAAATAGGGCTTCAGCCGGTTCCTAAGATGTTCGCGGCCTCTCAGCAACAGTGATTTTACTGCCATGACGCTCATGTCGAGAACCTCTGCAATCTCCTTGTACGAAAGTTTTTGAAGTTGGCTGAGCAGGATGGCCGCTTTTTGGTTGGGCGGCAACTCCTCAATCAGCCTGTTAATGATCGTTCTGAGCTCCTTTTTTTCGATCTGCTCTCTTGGCGTTTCTTCCCGGTAGTCTTCGGCTCTTCTTATGGGAGATGGCGAGTCCGCTTCAGGTTCATCCGCCACCTCGCTGAAAACCCGTCGTTTTCTGCGGATGGACCGGATCTCGTTCAACGCCAGCCTGGTGGCGATGGTGAACAACCAGGTGCTAAATTTTGCGGTCGGCTGGTATCGCTCCCGACTCTTGTAAACCCTTATGAACACCTCCTGGGTCAGATCCTCCATCCGGTCCCGATCTCGAAGGTAGCGTCGCAGGAAATTCTGAACAGGCTGCTGGTAGCGGTAGACAATGCCGTCAAACGCTGCCGAGTCGCCAGCCTGGAAGGCCAGCATCAGTTCGCGTCCGCTGGCCGCGTCCTGGCCATCTTTGCTGTCGCGCCCTTTAGCTTGATCGGGGCTGTCTTGGGCAGATTCGCTATCAGTCACTTTTGTTTCCAACAATCTTCATTTGAAACACCGGTAGATTTCGGTGGTTTCAATAAATATGACTTTTTGGGGGCTTTGGGAGGCTTGAGATTATGCGTTTTTTCTTTCAATACAGGCCAGAAAAAGCCCAAATGGCGCGTAACAGCAGGTATCAGAAGTGTTGAGAGATGACCTCGAATAATTCAACTTCCCTTAAACCGGGGAAAATACAGACCATCAGGCCGATGCCGCTGGTCGTTCTTTATTCGCTAGGGGCTGTCCTTTTGCTGGGCTACATCTCCTTTAAATGGGTTTATTCTCATCCTTCTCAGGTCGCGATCCGAATCGAGAGGTCCGTTGAGGGGGCAGGGGTCTCATCCGTAAAGGTTCTGGGCGCCGCCCAGGAGGCTTTTGCCGGTGTCCGGGCAGATAAGGTCGCTATCGAGGCTGGGGAGGCGACCCTTGCGAATCTGCTCGGGGTACATGTGGGCGACGTGACGATCGATTGCCAGGGGGCTGGCGGAGTTGGAACGTCCACGGTCGGGGTCCAGGCTGGGGGTATACGGGGCGGCACCCCGGTCCTGGTTTGCTCGTCCAGGGCTGAGGTTGCCGAGCGCGGAGGCAGGTGGAATCTTGCGACAGCGTTCGATGCCGACAGGATTCGAGTCTCGGCCGCGGCGGACCCA
>DODI01000220.1:0-488 GCA_003509045.1 Planctomycetota bacterium
GACCGGGCCTCCGCAGCGGACAAGTTCCCCAACATCGTCTTCATCCTCGCCGATGACCTCGGCTACGGCGACATCAAGAGCTTTGGCAGGGAGCGCTGTCAGCTCGAGACCCCGAATTTTGACCTGCTGGCAAAAGGGGGCGTGCGCTTCACCAATGCCCATGCCTCGGCCTCGGTCTGCGTCCCCTCGCGAATCGCGATCCTCACCGGACGCTACCCCTTCCGCTTCGGACGCGGCGCCAACGGAGGGCCCTGGGGCTTCATCGGCCTGCAGCTGAAGAAGACCCAGTTCACCATCGCCCGCATGCTCCGGGAAGCCGGCTACCGGACCGCCTGCATCGGCAAGTGGCATCTTGGCACAGCCATGCCGACGAAGGACGGCAAGGTACAGGGCCTCACCAACGTCGACTATACGAAACCTCTCCTTGTCGGACCGAACGACTACGGCTTCGACGAGAGCTTCATCCTGCCCGGCTCGCTCGACATGTA
>DODI01000220.1:855-2958 GCA_003509045.1 Planctomycetota bacterium
ACGGCCAGGAAGGGCTGGAGCGCCTTCAACCGGGTCGGGCCCGCGGCCGAGGATTTCGAAGACTGGAAGGTACTCGACACCTTCGCCGACGAAGCGGAGCAGTTCATCTCCAGGGAATCACGAACGAAGAAACCCTTCTTCCTCTATCTGGCGCTGACGGCCCCGCACACCCCGACCTCTCCGAGCCCGCCGTTTGAAGGCAGGAGCAAGCTCGGCATCTACGGTGACTTCGTGATGGAGGTTGACGCGGTGGTCGGCCGGGTGCTCGCGACGCTCGACAGGACCGGCGCGGCGAAAAACACCCTGGTGATCGCAGCCTCGGATCACGGCCCGGCGCTCTACGCCGGACGCAAGAGGAAGGCGACCTACGCCCAGCTCAAGGAGCTGGAGAAGGACGGTCACTACTCGAGCGGTCCCTACCGGGGCTACAAGTTCTCGGTCTACGAGGGCGGCTTCCGCATTCCCTGCGTCGCCCGCTGGCCGGGTGTCGTCGCTCCCGGCGGCAGCTGCGACGCCCTCATCGGCCTGCAGGATCTCCTCGCCACCTCGGCCGAGATCACCGGGACAAAACTCAAGGCCGAAGAAGCGCCTGACTCGGTAAGCTTCCTGCCCCTCCTGCGAGACCCCGCGGCAAAATCCACGCGAGACACCCTGATCGTCCAGGGCGCCCCGGCGATGGCCTTTCACTCAGGTCCCTGGAAGCTGGCGCTCTGCCCCGGCAGCGGCTGCGGCGGCCGCTACGGAAACTCCCCACCGCAGGAGGAAGCCTGGAAAAAGGCCCTCGCCGCCTACGGAAAAACACCCTCGAACCGAAAGGAGCTCGAGAGGGCTCCCTTCGTACAACTCTTCCGGCTCGACAGGGACCCCGGCGAAACGAAGAACCTGGCAGCGGACCACCCCGAAAAGGTCCGCGAGCTCTTCAAGGTCATCAACAAACAGATCACCGCCGGCCGCAGCACTCCCGGCCCCCGCGTCGCCAACGACCGCGAACGCATCGACCTGTTCCGGGGCATTCCGCGGTTTGTCTGGCGCTAACGTCCCTGAAACTTCAGACGAGCATCAGAAGAACGCGCCGCACTCCCTCAGCCATCGCAAGATTCGCCACCACGATCATGATCGACTCGACGAAATCGGCCCCAAAGACCTTGTTCATCCCGAGCAGGAAAACGATCACAGCCAGGCCGATCCCCCAGAAACCCAGCATCCCTACCAGGATGGAAATCAAGATAATCATGACCACCTGGAAAACGGCGCACTTGGCCAGTCCGCCCCAGATTCCATCCTGAAAAGGACTCGATTCCTTACGCAGAACAACCCAGACCGAGGCTCCGAATATCCCGGCGGTAAGGAGAAAACCTATGATCGACAATACGGCAGAACCCGGAATCCACAACATAGGCTCAAAGGCTCCTCATGATCATTACATAGTTAACACACATAACATACCATCGGCATGCTGAGAGAATCAACCGGAATGACAGAGATGGAAACTATCCGCGTAACGATCCTATCTGGTCGCCTTGATTACGCTTTAAAACCTATCGGGAGGCATCGCTTTACCAGATCAGGTTGAAACCAAAAACACGGGGGCGATTCATGAACTGGTTTCTCAAGTCGGCAACATTGCGGCCGCCCCCCACTATTCCTAATATTTTTAAGGCGTCCTCCACTGACTTCTATTATTTTGTAAGCGTATCGGGTGGCCCCAATTTACCGGGTTGAGCTGAAACTGAAAACGCAGGAGATCTTCATGAACTGGTATCTCAAGGTTGTAAGAGACAATTACGCGAATTTCAGCGGCCGGGCCTCGCGGGTCGAGTATTGGATGTTCGTTCTAATTAACGTAGTCATCTTAACTGTCCTTATGATAGTTGAAGATGTGGCTGGATTAACTTCTGAGCCGGCGAATGAATTTAGCAGGTCCACCGGCTATCTTTCTTCAATCTACTCGTTAATCGTATTTATTCCCAATTGGGCGGTCATTGTCAGGAGACTGCACGATGTAGGTAAAAGTGGATGGGTGCTGCTTCTCGGCTTGACCTGCATTGGCGTAATTCCTCTGTTCATTTGGTCTATCGCGAGCGGCAACGATGGCGACAACCA
>DODI01000056.1:0-3044 GCA_003509045.1 Planctomycetota bacterium
GGTACGGCAGGGAACGTCGTGGCCGGCTCGGCTGCGGCGGGCGTCGATCTCCGTTTCGATCTTCCCGCGGATGGCGAGGAGATGGAGAGGAGACTGCTCGCGCTCGAGCCGGCGAACCCGGGGGCGTCTCTCGAGGTTGACGGCAGCCTCTGTTTTCCGCCGCTGGTTCCCACACCGGAGACCCTGCGGCTTGGAGAGCTGGCCTGCTCCATCGCTTCTGAGCTCGGCCTGGAGATCTCCACCGGCAGCTCCGGCGGCGGCAGCGATGGCTCCTACCTGTCCTCGAAGGGCCACCTCGTTCTCGATGGGATGGGAGTCGAGGGAGGCGGAGCCCACGCGCTCGATGAGCATATCGTGCTGGAGAGCCTGCCGGTGAGGGCAGCCTTGCTCACCGGGATGGTCCTGGCCGTTGACGAAGACGGCCTCGAAGCCCCGAAGGCCTAGGCGATCGATTCGAGTCCCCGGCGGTAGTCCGGGTAGAGCAGGCTTACTCCGAGCTCTTCGACCAGCTTGCGGTTCGAGAGGCGCTTGCCCAGATCTGTGGAGGCGGTGTCTAGCTCCGGCGGTTCTTCTCCGGCGAGCTCGGCTGCGCATCGGTAGAAGTCGATGCGCTTCACGGGCGCGCCATCGACGCCGAGGTAGAGCTCTCCTTTTCTTCCCCGGTTGACGGCAGCGCAGACCGCCGCTGCCGCATCGTCGATGTGGATCCAGTTCATCCAGCCCTCTGCGCTTCCCCGCAGCCGCTCCCGGAAGCCCGGGCGCCGAAGCCATTCGATGGGCGAGCGTCCGGGCCCGTAGAGCCCGCCGAGGCGAACGACGATATTGTCGCCGGTGTCTCCTTCGAGAATGATTTTTTCGGCTTCGCGCATCAGCGCCGGACGGCCTTCGGGAGGCTCGGCCGGGCTTGCCTCGTCAAGCAGCTCGCCGCTGTCCTGGTGGTAGACCCCGGTCGATGACACGTAGACGAAACGGCGAAGACCGTTTTCGGCCAGCCGGTCCCGGCACGCCGCCGCGGCGTCGCGGAAGACGAGCGCCTCCCTGCCGCCCCTGCCGGGCGCTGCGCAGTAAACCGCGGCCTCCCATTCTCCCTCCAGCGCCGCCGCCTCTCCCGCGGTCTTCAGCTCCAGCAGCGCGGCGGGGATGCCGTCAGCTTCAAGCTCAGCCGCCCGGGCCTCGCTTCTCGTGGTGCCGCGGACCTCGCGGCCTGCTTCCTGCAGGTTGTGGGCGATTCTCTTCCCCAGGTAGCCGCAGCCGATGATGAGGGTTTTTTTCACCTTGCCGTTCCGGGGTGTCGCGGCGCTATTGCCGGCGGGTTATTTCTTTTTGAAAATGAGGACGTGCTGCCGGGACAGGAAGTTGCCCTTATTGGCCACGAAACGGAACCCGGTCGCCGCCAGTTCGCCGCGCATCTGTTTTACGGTCGTCCTGTGCAGGGGCTTGATCGGGATGCTGGGGTCCTCGCCCCTGTATTCGACCAGCACGACCCGCCCATCCTTCTTCATCGCCTTGTGGATGCCGGCCATGACCGGGATCGGGTTCGAGATCTCGTGGTAGACATCGACCATGATCAACAGGTCGATGCTGTCAGGGGGAAGCTTCGGATCGGTCTCGGTACAGAGAATGGGTACGGTATTGGTGATCTTCTGCTCGGCGGCCCGCAGCCTGAGCAGCTTGAGCATCTGGGGCTGGATATCCACGCAGAGCACGCGGCCCTCGGCGCCGACCCTGCGGGCCATCCTCAGCGAGAAATAGCCGTTGCCCGCTCCAAAATCGCATACGGTCTGCCCTTTCTTGAGCTCGAGGGCATCGAGAACCTTCTCAGGCTGTTCGTTCTTTTCGCGCTCAGGCCGAATCAGCCAGTTGGCGCCCTGGTAGCCCATGACAGGGGCAATCTGCCGGCCCCGGTAGTATTCCTTGCCGCCCCTGAGTCCTTTCAGCAGGCCATTGTCTCTGGCTCCCAGCTGTTCGCTCATCAGGGTGTATTCTCCTTTCAGCCAGGAGGTCACCCGTCTCATGGAGGCCCACTCGGCGGCCCGGGCGAGCAAGGTCAGCACCATTCCCGTTGACGGCCCGGTCTCCGCGTCCAGCGCGCAGACAAAGACCCGGGATTTGAAGGGGCCGCGGTTGAAAAAACCGGGGCTCACGTTCCACACGACGGGATAGCGTTTGGGGGTCTCCCTGTCTGCGACCTCGGCCGAGGCGGTCGCCTTGACGGCGTAGGCCAGGAGCTGAACGCCTTTCTTTTCCAGCACGCATTCCCGCAGGCGGCCCTGGTGCCAGAAGTGGGTCAGGGATTGAGTTACCTGCCCGCGCTGGTCGGGGAAAGCAACGGCGATGGGAGTCGCCGCCGGCTCGAGTTCGCCGAGCCGGGCACGGCCGATGAGGGCTGAAAAATCTTCGGAGTCGGGAAGCGAGGCGGCCGCATCGGCGCAGAGAACCAGGCCTTGCCCGCCGCGGCCGGCCTTCAGCGCCCAGGCCTCATCCTTGGCGGTCAGCTTCGAGGCGATCATGATGGACTGGGCCCAGAGCAGGTCTTCGTCGCTGACCTTGCCCGGGCTGACCGAGCGAATCTGCAGCGGTCCGGCGGAGGTCAGCTTGCGGCCGAGTCCATCCTTCGTGGAGGGGGCGGTCTCGACGAGAAGAATTCGGAGGCCGTCCTTGCGAGCTCCTGTTTGCGCCGCTGCGGGGAGCGACAATAGGAGAAATAGTGGCAGGAGTCGAATCGTCATTTGGGGAGCCTCGTGCTTGCCGTATTGGGGACGGTCGAAAAAAAACGACCAGGGCAAGGATGGCTAATGTCGCGAGGCGATGCAAGCGGGGATCAGGAGGTCCGGGGCCGGGCGGCCTTTTTCAGGGACAGAAGGCGGTGTCGGGGCAGGAGGCCGGCTGGGATTCCCACCAGTCTCTCCATGCCTTGGAGTGGCGTTCAATCCAGTCGTGGGCCGCCGCCTCCCAGTCAAGCTCCTTGCCTTCTTTCTCCGCGATCTGCGACTTATGCTGCTCGATTTCCCGAAGCTGCATCTGTCCATCGATCCTCATTTTTT
>DODI01000450.1:0-5296 GCA_003509045.1 Planctomycetota bacterium
AGACGATCTCGTACTTTTCACCTTCCCTGGCTGTCCCCTGCTTGATTTTGAACCAGATCTTACCGGGGTGGTAAGGAACCAGGTCCTGCTTCAACCGCAGGTTCGGCGAGAAAAAGCTGTGAAGCACCGGGTGGGTATAGGTCTCGGTGTTGGCATCGTATTTACCCAGAGAGTTCAGCTCGATGAGTATGTTCACATTTTCCGGAACAACAAGCTTTGGCAGGACCTTGTCCTTGGCCGGGACGTCGAGGCCGATGGGATTGGTCGGAGACTTGAAAGAATGCCGCTGGTCCTCAAACTTCCCATCCTTGCCGGGATAGTTGAAATGCCAGGCGAACTGTTCTCCGTAGACCCTGACAACAAAGGTCCCGGGCTCGACAACACCATCCTTCTCAGGATAGCCGGCCTTGATTGTCAGCCAACTGCTGTCTCCCACCAGCTGTATATAGGCGATGAAAACGAGTACTGCGACCGTGCCCAGCGTCCAGGTCACCTCGAGCTTGTTATTGCCGTGGGTGTAGTAGGCCTTTTCGTGCCCTTCACGATTCCTGTAGCGAAAGAGGAACCAGAGCATCAGCCCCTCGACGACGACAAAGGCGATCCCGGTGATCCAGAAGATCAACACGAACAGGTCGTCCACCCCTTCACCGTAGGTTGAAATGGCATCGGGCATCCAGAACAGCCCGGGCTTCTCCGCCTCGTGGCCGGCGGCGGAGGCCGCCGCGGCCGGCGCATCGGCGCTCTTCTCCTGGGCCCAGGCTGGAGAGGCCAGCAACATGGCGACTATAGCCATAGCCAGCAAGGAGGGCGCTCCTTTAAACCCCTGTAATCTTGTCAGAATCATTACTCGCTTCAACTTCCTGAAAACTCTCTGGCTATAATGAACCAGATACTAACCTTTATAGGTAAATTCGAAAACGATGTTCCCTTCGACCACGGCGCCATCCTTCACGGTTATTTTCTGCGCCTTGGGGGCCTTCAGCTTACGGTCTTTCTCATGCCAGACCTCTACGGTATAGGTCCCATCTCCATCAGGCAGCTTCCCGATGGAGAACTTACCGTCCTCTGCCGTCTGGGAAAAGAACGGGTTCTTCACCACGAAGGCGTATGCGGACATCCAGGGATGGACAGAACACTGGCAGACATTCGGCCCCGCCTTCTTAAAAAATCGATCCCGGGTCTCTTCGCCGATACTCGGCATCGAGAGGTTGAAGGATAGCTGGGGGATGCTCACGTTATGAAGGAATGGGTCGCTATTCCTCAGCACCACCTGCTGATCCTTATGCAGGGCGAAAACATGAGGGCTATACTGGCACCCCTTCTGGTCAATCACGACCTTTGCAGGATGGCCATAGGTGCCCATGTCCTTGAGGTTGTAGCGGCCGAGTCCCTTGCTGATATAGACGATGCAGTCCTTCAGGCCTCCATCTGCTCCCGCCACGATCGTCTCAGCGTTGAGGGGGCCAAGTGACTGCGCCGCGCGCTGCTTGCCGCACTCGGGCTTGGCCGAGATATCCAGGGCAACCCTGGGAGGCGCTCCAGCGATCTTGACAATTCCCGTCAATGCGACGGAACCGAACTTCTGTTTGGGAGAGCCTCCCGCTTCGCCGCCGCCGGTCTCGGAGGTCCCTGGGGTGGTTCCACTGGCCACTCCAACGCTATTCTGCTCGGACCCCCCGGGAGCCTTGGCCTGCTTCTTGGTTTCACAACCTGAAGTCAACGCCAGGAGGCCGGCGACCATCAAAACCGCAACGCCGACGCCCAAGGGTGAAAATCGATCTGCCTGCATTCTATCCGCCACTCCTATTCCTTGCTCTTATCAAGTAGTTAGAACTCTGCTTCGCCGTGCTCAGATGTCATAAGTTAGAGTGCAAAAAAGTCTTTTCAAGTCTTTTCAAGCCTTTTCCTATGCCGTATCTGGCGGAGGCGGAGGCTGGGAGGAAGAATGAGCCGATGCGGCTTTTTCGAGGTAACGAGAAACCTCGCCTGCCGTCCGCTTTCCCTCTCTGAGACAGTCGTTGACAGAGACCCCCCGGTAGGAGTTCCCGGCCAGGAAAAGCCCGGGAAAGGCCCCCAGGCGTGCCTCAATGCCCTCCAGGAGAGCCTGGTGGCCAACCTCGTATTGGGGAATCGCCTGCTCGTAGCGGTAAACTCGCCAAGCCACCGGCTTCCCCCTGAGACCGATCGCCGCTCCCGTCTCACGCTGTATCATTTCGATCAACTCTTCGTCCGGCTTTCCGACGACTCCTGGAAAACGAGTCCCTCCCGCCATCGCTCGGACACTCACGTGACCTTCGGGAGCATGCCCTGGAAAGATGCTCGAGGTCCAGATCATGCCAAGCGTCTGCAGCCCCTCACTGGCTGGAGCCAGGAAGCCATAACCATCGAGTTCCGAATCGACATCCTCGGCCCGGTAACCGAGGCAGACAACCGCCACGGAGGAATAGGAGATGGTCTCCAGGGCTCTGCCGAGATCGGATTGCGGCCCCGAGAAGAGCGAGGCGGCGCGGCAGGCCGGAACGGCCAGGACCAGCGCCCGGGCGGTCTCCTCCCGGCCATCAGAAAAAGTCACCCGCCAGCCCTCGGCGCACGAGCTGATGCTCTCGGCTCCGAGGTCGTATTCAATGTTCTCACCAAGCTCTTCGGCAAGCGCCCCGGTGAGCGTTCCAAGACCTTCCTCAAAGCTGTGCAGGGTGGCTGAGAACGGCGAAGCTTTGCCTCCGCCTGAAGATTTATTTTTGCTTCTCCTCATCATTCCCCTGGTCAGGCTGCCGTGTTCCTCCTCAAGGGCCGCCATACGCGGAAAGCAGCTCTTCATGCTCAGCGCCTCAACGTCGCCGGCATAGATGCCTGTAACCATCGGATCGAGCAGAGCGTCTACCGCCTCCTGCCCGAGACGCCGGCGACCGAACTCCGCGATGGACTCATCCGCCGCTGCGCAGGCACTGGATCGAAGGGGCTCGAGCAACAGCCCGAAACGCCCCCGCAAAGACAGCACCCCCGAAAACAGGAAGGCGCGCAGGCTGCGGGGAAGAGGCTTGAGCTCGCCCGCTCTCAGCAGGTAGCGGTCGGAAGAGCGCGGAGAGGCCGGCAGCAAGTTCTCATCGAGCCCGAGACTGGAGATCAGCTCAAGGGTGTCCGGAGCGTTGTCGAGCACGCCGTTGGGACCCTGCTCAAAAAGGAAACCATCGACCCGTTCCGTGCCAATCGAGCCGCCGCTTCGACTCGAGGCCTCGACCACCTTGACCGCAGGGATGGAATCATCTACCGCCTGGCCGGCACGCAGATGCCGCAGAAGGAAATGCGCGGTGGACAATCCGGAAATGCCACCACCGACTACAAGCGCGTCAAATGACATTGCTGAGCAGCGGTCCTAACTACGGGACAGGCTCACAGCCTGGAGGCCGCCATCCTGTCGCGCCTAATTGCCGCCTCCTGCCTCTTCCTGGGACTCCTCACGGGGAGCGGTCGCCATCTTGTCGTCGTTCATATGGCGCAGGTACTGCAGGAGGGCGTTTACATCCGCGAGATTTTTAGCGTCAATATGCGAGGTCGAGCTGCCGGTATACTTCTTCCGTTCCCCGAAAAAGTTCGGCATCTTAGTGCCGGGCATGAAATCAGTCGGGAAATAGAGCCAGTCCCGCATCCACTGTACACGCAGACGGCTGGCGGCCAGATTGAGATCAGGTCCCCAGGAGCTCTTAACCCATGGCTTTCCGGCTGCCCAGGCAGATGCCTTGCCGCCAAGCTCACCACCAGCGGCCTGGACGGCCTGCAGGGTGGCAAAGCCCCCCTGCAGGAGGATCTTGTCGGCGGAATCCTTCCAGACCAGGAAGTGGCTGTCACCCGGAGCGCTCAGCGGAACCTCTGCGGGAGCCACCGTCCCGGCTCCCTGGGTGAGAATCGGCAGGGTCGGCAATTCTGCGCCGCGGGGATGACACTGGCTGCATTGCTTGCCCGTGACCTCAGCCGTACCCTTCCCAAACAGCAGCTGCCCCTGGAGGGCCTGTTCTTTTTCGAACCTGTCCTCAGCGAAGAGCTCATCTCCATAGGGTACCTCGTTGACGGCCTTGAACCACTGGACGATCAGTCGCGCCTCGGCCTGCGTCAGGTTGAAGGATGGCATGCGAACCTTCAGCCAGGGCCGAATAGGCTGCACGTCCTGCAGGAAGTGGAAGAACCAGTCACTCTTGACGCGCTCTCCCTGGCGCAACAGCGGCGGCGGCGCCTTGAACCTGTCGGTCAATTCTGTGCCAAAGTAGAAACGCACTCCACCCTCGCCATAGCCCTTCACCGCGAGTTTTCGCTCGCTTACAGGACTCTCGGAAAGAACCCCGCCAAGAGCCGAGTAGTATTGCGTCGCAAGCCCCTGGAGTTCATTCTTGCTCACCCCTAGCCCGTCCGGCAGGGAATCGAGATCTATGTCATAGGGAGTCTCTAACATAGCGACAATGAATTGCCCGAGCTCGCTCGATTCATCCTCGTAGGCCTTGCTCATCCGCGAGATCAGCCCCGCCGGATCCGCCAGACGCTTACTCACGAACCCATAGATCCCCCGGTTAGCGAGCGTATCGGCAGGCTCTTCCTCGTTGTACCTCGAATCAATCACCCGGGCTATATCCTGGACAAAGCCCGGCAGGGGATAGAAATGCCTGCGTGCGACATCGACAACCGACATGGGATCCTCGTTCGGGGTGAAGACCTGCGGCAGGGCCGCATCGGTATTCGCATCGCCGGAACTGAACTGCCCGACCTGTTGGCCGAGCGGGAAACCAGCGGGGAGCTCCATCCCGAGATTCGACTCTGCCGGGCCGGCCGGCCGCGCGGCTAACCGGTAGCTCTTGGCGAGCCAGGTCTCCGCCTGCATGACATTGGTCCGGCCGGACTCATCTCCGAGCGCGTTGGGATTTGGAAGGTCATCAACCGACACGTAGCTGGTGGTCGCTCCGAGACGGTGACAGCCTGAACAGTTGAGCTTCTGAACCAGGCGGCTGCCGCCCTCGAGAATCTTCTCCCTTTCCGAAAGATGTTTCTTCCTGCCGGGATCGACCGGGTCAGCTACCAGGCTGATGACATAGGCGACAACCGCCTCGACCTGCTCCGGCTTGTCGTGGAATGGAAACAGCGGCATCTTCAGAAGTTCGTCGGCTCCCTTGTGGGCGAGTTGCTTCGTCACCTTGTAATCGTAGACCGGCTCTCCCGAGCTGTTCCTTCCAACAGTCACCCTGCGAGGCAGAACATCAAATCTCCTGGTGTCGCTGAGCTTGGCCCTGGCCCACTCGTGACGCTGATGGGG
>DODI01000024.1:0-4570 GCA_003509045.1 Planctomycetota bacterium
GGCCGGATCATGCTGGATCACGCCTGGTTCAGTGACGACTCCGAGAGCGTTGATGGAACCGAGTTCCGCCGCACTCGGCTCATGTTGTCGGGCAAGGTCAACCAGTTTGAGTGGAAGACCCAGTACGACTTCGCCCGCGGCGATGATTCAGACGGTAACGATAAGGGTGGCAGGCCCGCCTTCAAGGACGTCTATGTCGGTGTCAGCGGCGTCCCCTATGCCGGCGCTCTGCGTGTCGGGCACTTCAAGGAACCCTTCGGACTCGAAGAGCTCACCAGCAGCAAGTACATGACCTTCATGGAGCGCTCCTTGACCTCCGCCTTCGTTCCCTCGCGTAACGTGGGTCTCATGGCCCATCGCACGCTTGATAACGGGACGCTGGCCTATGGAGTCTTCCGCACCACGGGCGACAATGGCTTTGACAAAGGCGATGGCGACTACAGTGTCACCGGGCGCTACACCCGTCTCCTGCGCAACGATGGCGACAGCCTGTTTCACATCGGTGCCGCGGCCAGCAGTCGCAGCATCGACAGGCTCACAATTCGGCCTCGTCCCTCGGCGCACCTTGCCGGTAAGCTTCCCGCGGCCAACGATGAGACCGCTGACGGAGAGTTCCGTTATGGAGTAGAGGCCGCCTGGGCCAGGGGCCCGCTCTCGGTGCAGGCCGAGTTCATGGGCAGCTCGGTGAGCGCGGCTGACAACTTCAGCTACACCGGCTGGTATGTCATGGCCAGTTATTTCTTCACCGGCGAGAGCCGACCCTACGACAGCAAGAAGGGCATCTTCAAGCGCGTCAAGCCGGCGAAGGAGTTCTCCTGGGGTGAGAGCTGGGGCGCTGTTGAGCTCGCCGTACGCTATGGTTCCATTGATGCAGGAGATCTTCTCCGATTAGATAGGGAGACCAAAGAGCCTGACGATACTCTCGCCGGCCCTAGACTTGACGATCTGACCGTGGGCGTGAATATCTACCACAACCCGACCTTCCGAACGATGTTCAACTATGTCTACTCCGACATGGATGGCGGTGAAGAGGTGCACGCCTTCATGGTGCGCTGGCAGATCGGCCTTTGATTTAAAACACCACCTTGTTGGGCTCGACCTGAAGGTCGGGCCGCAGCTATCCTGAAAACCGCCGGGACAAGCACTGGTGTTTGCCCCGGCGGTTTTTTTACAGGGAGATCCTCATGTTCAGATCCAGGCGCCTGGTGGTCTTCGTCGGCGTGGTACTCGCCGGCGCTCTCCTGCAGGCTTTCGCCGGGCCGGGCGGGATCGCGGGCTTCCTGGGCGTTTCGGCGGCATCGTACTTTCTCACCCTCCTGGTACTCGCCGTCGTGGCGGCTCTCTTCGCGCCCGCCGCCGGTCCGGTCGCCGACCATCATGAGGCCGACGGCAGCTGGCCCGGCGGCTCCTCGGAGTTCCTCTGTGACACCTGCCGTTACAACGATGTCCGGGACTGCCATCGTACCGAACGTCCCAATGCCACCTCCTGCGAGGACTACCGGCGACGCTGAGGATAGCTGACGGGAAGGATGCGGCGGTGGTATAATCGACGCCAGAGCTTTTTCCGCCTTCATTTTCAGCAGAGATCGCGAGCAACTCCCGCGGGTCGTATGAGTCATGAACTTATCCAGGCGCACCTACGAGGCCGTTTTTCTGCTGGCGTTTTCTTCCTGGATCGCCGGCGAGGTTCGAGCGGCACAAAACGATGACAACGTCGAGTGGGCCGGGGTCTATTCCGATGAGACCTTCCGCTCGCCGCGCAGTCCCGGTCCAGGTGAAGATTTCGCCCTCGAGCTGCGCGTCTTCAGAGGCGACCTGACCGCCGCCCGGATTCGCGCCTATGACGGTGAGACCCGGCGCTACGAGATGTCCTGGGTCAGGAACGAGGGGATCTTTGACATCTGGCGGGGTGTGGTCGAGGCTGGCGACGCCGGCTTCGTTTACTATCGCTTCGAGCTCACCGACGGCTCCGACACCGACTATTTCAACCGCCTGGGGATGTCCGGGAGCCCGCCGGACCACGGCGACTTCCTGGTCAATACGACGGCACTCGGGGCCTATCCACTTGGCGCCACCGTCGATGGCGCGGCGACGGTCTTCCGGGTCTGGGCTCCCAATGCCCAGCGGGTCGCGGTGGCCGGCAACTTCAACAATTGGAGTGATTCCTCCCATCCCCTCACCAATGTACGCGGCTACTGGCAGGGCCGGGTGCCGGGGGCCCGGGCGGGTCAGCGCTATAAGTTTGCGATTCGCAATGGCGAGACGATCTGGAGGACCGATCCGCGTTCGCGTCGCCAGGTGAGCTCGGTGGGGGACTCCATCATCTGGAGCTCGGACTACGAGTGGGGGGATGACGGCTGGGTGACTCCGTATTTCGAGGACATGATCATCTACGAGCTGCACGTGGGGACCTTCACCGGCGGCGGTGACGGGGTGGAGCATCATCCCGGGCGCTTCCGGGACGTGGTGGACAACCATCTCGAGCATCTCGTCGAGCTGGGGATTACCGCGATCGGCCTGATGCCGCTGATGGAGTTCGCCGGCGAGCTCTCCTGGGGGTACAACCCATCCTTCCAGTTCGCGCCCGAGTCATCCTACGGCGATCCGGACGACCTGAAGTATCTCGTTGACCGCTGCCACCAGCGAGGCATCGCGGTGCTGCTCGATGTCGTCTACAACCACATGGGTGCCAGCGACCTCGCCGGGAACCTGCTCGAGTACGATGGAGAGGAGATCTACTTCTACCCCGAGGGCAACGGCTACCGGGAGACTCCCTGGGGACCTCGTCCGGATTACGGCCGCGCCGAGGTGCGCCAGTACATCTGCGATTCGGTGAGGATGTGGATCGAGGAGTACCATGTGGATGGTCTTCGCATCGACGGCACCGATTTCATCAAGGTGAACGCTGAGGGCTGGAGGCTGCTGCAGGATATCGTCCGGACGGTCGATACGGTCTCGTCGAAGGCGATCGTGATCGCCGAGCAGCTGCCCAATGACCCGGCGGTAACCGTGCCGATCGAGGCCGAGGGGGCGGGAATCGATTCGCAGTGGAACGATCTCTTTCACGACAACCTGCGCGCGGCGGTGGGGGCCGCGGCGTTCGGTGACCCGGACATGGGGGCGCTCGCCGGGGGCATGAACCACTTCGCCTTCGGGGGGGCGAGGGCGGTCAACTATATCGAGAGCCACGACGAGGTGGCGGTTCATGGACGGGTTACGAGGGCCGCGGATGATGGTGATCCGACGAGCGCCTGGGCGCGCGGCAGGGGGAAGCTCTGCTGGGGACTCGTCATGTTTACCTCGGGCATCCCGATGGTGCTGCAGGGGCAGGAATTGCTCGAGAGCCGTCCCTTCGGAGATACGCGCGAGCACAATATCCGCTGGGACAGGAGGGAGCGTTACGCCGACTACTTCCTCGCCTGCCGCGACATGACCCGCCTGCGTCGAACGCTACCGGCACTCAGGGCCGATGGGCGGCAGAACATCTTTCACGTCAACGACGAGGGCAACGTCATCGCCTGGCAGCGCTGGACCTCGCGCGGGGAGGATGTGGTCATCGTCGCGAGCTTCAACAACGAGGACTTTCCCGAATATTGTCTGGGTATGCCCTCGGGGGGAGAGTGGTACGAAATCTTCAACAGCGATTCGGAGCTCTACGGCGGCCGCAACAGGGGCAATGCCGGCCGGGTCATGGCCGGCGGAGGCCCGCGTGACGGCCTGCCGGACTCGGCCTGCATCACGCTGCCGCGAATGGGAGTGCTGGTGTTCGCCCGCGAGCCGCTGCCGCCGCAGGGGAAGGAGCCGGCCTTTCTTCGCGGAGACTGCAATGGAGATGGGGCGCTGGATATCTCGGATGCCGTGTGGCACATAGCGTTGCTCTTCCAGGGCGGCGTCGAGACCGATTGCCCGGCGGCCTGCGACACCAATGGAGACGCGTCCGGCGACATCTCCGATGCGATCTACGCGCTCGATTTTCTCTTCCGCGGCCGCGCCGCTCCCCCGGCGCCCTGGCCGGAATGCGCCGTCTCGGGCGGCGAGCCCGATTGTGAGAGACGCTGCGAGTCTCCCTGAAGGGGGAGCCTGGAGAGCAGTCCGGGTTCAGAGGCCAAGTGCCTGCTGCAGGGTCTCCCGAATCTCGTCGCGAACGCGGCGGAAAACCGCGAGCTTCTCCTCGTCGTCCCCCTCGGCCGCGGCGGGATCATCGAAGGGCAGGCTCATGGAGAGGACCTCCGCCCCGGTGAAGGCCGGGCATTCCTCGGAGGCCTTCGCGCAGACGCTGATGACGATGTTCGGCACGGGCTGCTCGCCGGCGAGGAAGACCTCGATGGACTTGGGCTGCTGGGCCGAGATGTCGATCTCGAGCTCCTGCATGACCGCGATGGCCATGGGGTGGACCGTTTCGGCGGGCCTGGAGCCTGCCGAGAGGCTCTCGTAGGCAGCCGGGGCCAGGTTTCTCAGCAGGCCCTCGGCCATCTGGCTGCGGCAGGAGTTTCCGGTACACAGGAAGAGGACTCGGGTTGGTCCGGCAGTTTCCGCCGGAGCGACGTCGGCGTCGGCTTCTTCGGCGTCG
>DODI01000613.1:0-236 GCA_003509045.1 Planctomycetota bacterium
GCATCGACAGGATGATCGAGAGCCGTCATGGCAAGCTCCATGGCGACCTCGGCGATGGAGCCGCCCGCCCTGGAGCCCACGAGGCCAAGCGTCCGAACAGCCTCAAGCCGAACACGAGGAGACTCATCGGCCACCTGGACGCCAAGAAGCGGAAGCGGATTATCCAGCCTGTCATGCCAGTGCCCGACCACCCGTGTCGCCGCCGCCCGGACCCTGTGATCCGGCGACCGAAGCAA
>DODI01000613.1:537-901 GCA_003509045.1 Planctomycetota bacterium
CCTGTGATCCGGCGACCGAAGCAATCGGCCAAGCAGGCCAGCTTCGACCTCGTCAATTGTCTGGTAAGTCCAGAGGGCTTCGAGCAGCTGATGGTTATATTCGGGATCTGCCCGATCGAGGCCGGCGACCCATTTCCCGAGAGCTTTCGCTACCTTTTCTTGAGGGCGGTGACTCAAGACTCTCTTGGCGTGGTGTCGCGTCCAGTCTTCAGGAGCCTTCAGGTAATCCAGCAGCTTCTCCTCCGTCGCCCCGACAAGCTTCGGTTTCTCAACCAGGGCTCGCCCCTTGGCTGTAAGTCTCCAGACGCGACCATGCTGATGGTTCCGCATTGGACTGCGAAAATCGACCTCGCCATGCTGGATG
>DODI01000613.1:1160-4168 GCA_003509045.1 Planctomycetota bacterium
GATGCGGCCGTGTACTTTGTCGCGACGCGGGTCACGGAAATCGACCTCGCCGTGCTGGATGATCGGGTTGTACCAGTCGGCAAAATAGATGGCCCCATCAGGGCCCATCTTCACGTCTACAGGTCTGAACGCTATATGCTTTGACCGAAGGGGCTCCGCGACCTGCCGGGATGCGTAGCCGGCCCCGTTCTCGGAGATCTCGTATCGGCGGACCCTATGGGCCCGGAAGTCATTCGTGACAAAGGTCCCGCGCCACTCTGGAGGGAGATGCCTCCCGCTGAGAATCTCGGCGCCGCACTCCTTCGGGCTGCCGGGATTGAGCCCCCGCATGACCTTTCGGCTGGTCGGCGACCCGATGATCGTCGCCCCCGGCATGAGGTAGATCACCCCATCTCCATAGGCTCCATCTGCCCCGAAAGATTGCCCCCAGCGATCAAAATGATGCCCCCAGCCGTTGCACATTCCGCGAACGTAAATCTCCAGCCGGAGCTTTTCGGGACGGAACTGCCAGATCCCGCCGCCGTTCATTCGGCGAACGCCGTAGGGAGTCTCAATGTGACTGTGAATGTAGATGGATTGATTGAAATACAAATTCCCGCCGGGACCGTAGCGGAAGGTGTGGAGGATATGGTGGGTGTCCTCGATCCCGAAGCCCGAGAGAATCACGCGTTTTTCGTCGGCCTTCCTGTCGCCATCATGGTCCCTCATGTAGAGGAGGTCGGTGGAATTAGCGATGTAGGCGCCCTCGTTATCATCGGGGATCACCCCGGTTGGCATCAGGAGGCCATCGGCGAAGACCGTTGAACGGTCAGCTGCGCCATCTCCATCCGTATCCTCCAGGATCAGGATCCTGTCATTTGGCACCTGGCCGGGCTTGATGTGGGGATAGACGCCTGAGCTGGCGACCCAGAGTCTCCCCCTGGCATCAAAGTTCATGTTGATCGGCTTGGCGATCAACGGGTTGGCCGCAAACAGATTAACCTCAAACCCCTCCGCCGCCTGGAACTGGCCGAGCTCGACGGCGGGATCAGGCTTTGGCGCCTTCCGCAAGTTCCGCTGGGCATGGAGCCCAACAGCCGGGAGCAGAAGAAGAACAGCAGCAAGGCAGGTCCAGTTTCCCGGTTTTCTCACTTGGCACCCCCCTTCACCCTGGATAGCTCATACGTTCGCGTAACAGGAACCCGGAGCCTGGCGATCGCGGCCTCCTTTTCCGTAATCAGCGGATCGAACAGCGGAATCTCCACGGCATTATTCCCCTGTTCATGCCTTCGGAACCCGTAGATGTAAGGCCAGTTGGCCGGACGGTACCGGTGAAAGTAGAAAAAGTTCTTCTCTATCGCCAACCTCCGTATCGTCTCGATCCGTTCATAATCCGGACCGCCGCCGACATGGACCCCCGCCTTCCACTGGCTGGAATCAGCCTTCACCACCTCGACCCCATCGACCCGCAAGGCATAGTCACCGGACCGAAGACCCGTTACCCGGAGAACCTGTTCGGCTCCGCCCGCAGCAGAGAAACGAGGGAGGTTGCCTTGCAGGACCTTGAATGTGATCGTCCCACCTTTCTTTTCAAGCCCCTCCACCCTGGCATCTTTTGCGGAGATGCCAGCGGGTTTGCCTGCATCGATTGCCAGCGCCGCCGCCTTGCCTCCCGCACCGATTCGCCCCGAGATCAAATGTCCGGCCTTCAGATAGCCGAGGGCATTGAGGTGGATTCCGTTGGAGGTCAGCTGCTCGTCGGGGCTGTCAGCCCGAAGGTCCCTGAACAGGTCGATGAAGAGAAGCTTGCGCTCCGCGGCAATCCCCGAGATAGCGGCGGTGTAAAGTGCCAGGTTCTCATTCTGGCCGGCGGGGTCGGGAAGCGGCAGTTTCATTTTTTCAAGGCGGACCGGGGAAAGGAGCGCTATTCGAGCGCCTGTCTCAGCGAGAGCATCAAGGAGTCTCTTGTAGCCGGCAACGAATGCCGGCAGGGCTGCCGCGCCATCATAGGCCGCATTGGAGCCATACCCGATGATCAAGACGGTGGGCTTGGCGTCGGCTACCTGCTTGCGCAGCTTGCCGAATCCTTTGGCGGCGGCATCGAAGACCGCCCGGGAATGACCAAACACGTTGTCCGCGCTCCAGCCTATATTCCTGAACGTCAGGCCCAGGCCGGGATTCCCGATGGTCAGTGCGGTCTCCAGGTAGCCATAGGTCTGGGCCCTCTCGATGAGCGTGTTTCCAAGAAGAACGATCCGATCGCCGTCTCGAAGTTCAAGACCATCGGCCGCATCCAGCGCATCGACCCCTCTCCCGAAAACAACACCCAGGGCCAGCAGTGTAAAAATAATCCGTCTAGTCAAAATTCCGTCCCCGCTAAATGGTTGTCGATCAATTGAAGCAATGTGGGGGCATCTTAGGGCAAAAAGCACTGGTGAAACAAGCCGCAGGACTGAAACCTCTCCTGCTCGAAGAGAATGGAATTCAAGTACTTATGAAAAACATCACCCCAGGAATCACTTTCTCATGCCCTGAAAGCCTCCCGCGACCCACGACCTGAAACTGATGGCCCTTTATCGGGGTTTTTACGTTACAATTAATTTGCCTGTATATCGGGCGCAGTCGAAGCCCCACGTGTCCATCAGCCATCCCCCCAATAAGGAAGTACCCATGTCGAAACCCATGGATCGACGTACCATGCTCAAGGGAGCCGGCTTCGCCGTAGCCCTGCCTCTTCTCGATGCGATGATTCCGGCATCAGCCGCTTTTGGACGAAATTCAAAAGCCTACAAAGGCCCCATGAGGTTCCTGGGTACTGGAACGCCCCTGGGAATGCATCCGTCAAACTTCCATCCGAAGATGGCGACACGGGATTACGAGATACCTCGGTCACTCACGGCGATCGAGCACATCCGTAACGATTTCACCGTATTCAGCAACCTCGATCACGGCCTCAGCGGCGGCCACTACAGCAACCACACCCTCTTTAGCGGCGTGAAGGTCGAAGAGCACAAAGATCACGACGAAGG
>DODI01000606.1:0-1015 GCA_003509045.1 Planctomycetota bacterium
ATTCATCAAGCCTCGCAACGAGCTTGTGTTCACCATCGTTTTCGGCCGCGATGCGTCCGAGCAGACGCTGGAGGAGCGCCCCGGGATGATCTTCCTCTCTGCAGGCTTCCAGGTAGATCGGGATGTCGCTTACCTGCGTTCGAACCTGGAGCTCGCGCAGCAGCCGGGATTTTCCCATCCCGGTGGGTCCGAGAAGCAGCGCGCCGCCGGGGCCGCCGTCCGGTTCAGCGGCGATGCGTGCGAGAAGCTTTGAGAGGGTCGCCTCGCGGCCGACGAAAACCGGCGAGAAGGCCGGCAGGGAATGCGGCGTTCGTTCGCGCGCGCCAGGCAGTTCCCGGCGAACCTCTTCCGCCGCACGCGGCCGATTCGCGGGGTCTTTTTCCAGGAGCCGCATGGTTAGCTCGCGGTATTCTTGCGGAAGAGAGCGGGGATCCACGCTGACGCCCTCGAGATGCCCCTTGATGAGCTCCTCCATCTTCTTGCCATGGAAGGGAGGCTGGCCCAGGAAGACTTCATGGAGAAGGATGCCGAGTGAGTAGAGGTCGCTTCGGGCGGTGGGAGGCTCTCCCTTGAGGAGCTCCGGCGCCAGGTATTCGATCGTCCCCGAGAGCTCCTGGCTCTCAGTCCCAGTCGCTCTGGCGAGCCCGAAATCAATCAGCTTCACCCGGGCAGCTCCCTCCTGCCCCGAGACCAGGATGTTCTGCGGTTTTAGATCCTGGTGTACAAGGCCCCTGGAGTGGATGTAATCGAGGGCCGCGAGCACCTGGTCGAGCAGGTCGGCCAGGTGCGGAGCCGCCGCTCGTTCGGCAGGTGTGGGCAGGGCCCGGCCCAGGTAGCCGAGGAGATCCTCACCTTCAAGCAGCTCCATGGTGAAGTAACGCAGGCCATCGGTCGTGGTGCCGTAGTCGTAGACCTGGACCAGGTTGGCGTGTGTATGGGATGCAAGGAGCCGGAATTCTTCGCTGGCCAGGGATGATTGCGAGGCGGAGAGCTCCGCGCTCAGCACCTTGATCGC
>DODI01000606.1:1414-2542 GCA_003509045.1 Planctomycetota bacterium
AGGGTTTCAAGAATCCGGTAGCGACGGTCCTTACCAAGCAGCTTCATCGATTTTCCGGGGTGAATACAGCGCCTGAGATCTGCACGGAGGCTGATTCTATCATAATGACAAGATTGTTGTCAGAAAGGCTCTGCTGCAGCTGCATCGGAGAGGCTTCAACCTTTTATGGGGGAAAGAATTGGGACTTTGAGCCGCCGCTTCTGACGGATATTATTGAGTCGGGTTGAGGGGGTCTGAGAGTTATCAAGCCGAACCGGGAAGGCGAAGCCTGCCTGTTCCCGGCAAGCCGTTGATTCAGCTTTTTGCTGAGTTGTCATGCTGAGCGGAGAAGACGAGAAAATGCGACATCTAGGCCGATGTTATTTGCTGACCGGGCTGGTTCTGCTTGCCGCGGTTCCCGCCTACGGGCAGGAAGGACTGGTGATTACCGAGATCCTTTCGCTGAACCGTTCTGGTTTACAGGATGAGGATGGTGAGTACAGCGATTGGATCGAGCTCTACAACAACAGCGACACCGCGATCAACCTTGCCGGCTACAAGCTGACCGACGAGCTCGAGGATCTTACGAAGTGGGAGTTTCCCGAGGTGACCCTCGCCCCCCGCCGCTACCTCCTGGTTTTCGCCTCGGACAAGGATCGTCGGCTGCCGAACTCGCAGCTTCACACCAACTTCAAGCTTGAGAGGCAGGGGGAGCTGCTGGCGCTGATCACGCCCGATGGGTCGACTGTTGTCGCGGCTTTCTCGCCGCAATATCCGCGCCAGGTGTCCGATGTCTCCTGGGGGCTGGCGACAGACTCGGAATTTACCCGGGTCGTCGATTCCGAAACCGCTGTGCGGGTCCATGTTCCAGCGGACGCGACCATCGGCCTCGACTGGGTTGCTCCGGGATTCGATGATTCTTCCTGGCGCGAGGGCACCTTCGGCGTTGGTCTCGAACGGTCCCCCGACTCCGCCAGGAGCTTTGCCCCGATGATAGGGACTGATGTAGAGGAGGCCATGTACCGTGTGAACGGCACGGTCTACATTCGTTCGACCTTCAATGTCGCTGACAGCTCGGCGATCGACTCCATGGTGCTCGGCATGCAATACGATGATGGTTTCGTTCTCTTTCTCAATGGAGAGAGAATT
>DODI01000606.1:2931-3550 GCA_003509045.1 Planctomycetota bacterium
ATCCGGACACCCGGGCCCTGGAGTTCGAGGAATTTGATCTCTCCGAACACACCTCCCTGCTGCGCGATGGTGTTAACGCGCTCGCGATCCAGGGCCTCAACGTTTCCACCTCGAGCAATGATTTCCTGGTAAACCCGACCCTGGAGCTGATCGATCTCGGCCCGGTGAACGCCGAGGTGCGTCAGTATTTCGTCGAGCCGACTCCGGGCGGGCCCAATCGCCAGGGGGTTGATTCGGTCAGTCCGGACCCGACCTTCTCTCATGACTCCGGCGCGTATGGCGGCAACCTGATGGTTGAGCTGGCCACCGAGGGCGAGGGAGCCGTGATCCGCTACACCCTTGATGGAACGATCCCCGATGCGAGCTCTGAAGTCTATGCCGCCCCCGTTGCGGTCACAGTGGCGGCCACGCTCACCGCCAGGGTCTGGGTCGAGGGTTCACTTCCCGGGGAGGCGGTCTCCAGGAGCTACCTGATGCTCTCGGATGCGGTGCAGGCTTTCACCTCGAACTTGCCGATCGTTCTGATCGACACCTTCGGCCGGGGGATCGGAGAGGGCAGCTACACCCAGGTTTTCTGCCAGTTCATCGATGTCGGTGAGGATGGACGATCGAGCATTAC
>DODI01000010.1:0-4505 GCA_003509045.1 Planctomycetota bacterium
GAGCCTGCTGGTCGAAAACCTGCGGAAATACCGCTCCCGGGACCAGATTTCCTCCGATTGAAGACGATTCTTTCTCAATCTTCCGGGGCTTTCATGCCGATAAAACCTTGTGAGGATCACTCAATAAGGCTTTTCGGATACTGGCCGATGAAAACCTGGGTACTTCTTTTCTGCACGTCGTTCACGCTGGGATTCTGTCTCAGCTACCTCATCAGCAATCCCCCGTCCAGCGCCCCGGTGGCTGTCCATCTGAATGTCACCTCTGACAACCAGGGCGGCCTGGAGGTCTCCCTCGATGGGAACGAGAAGAAGATCTCCGCTGATCGCCGGCGGTCGCTGAACCCGCCGGCCGCCCAACCTCGAAGGCCGACAGCCTATGCCAGCTCAAGGGACCTGCCGGGACTCCGCCCGGCAATCAGCCCGGCCCCGGCCCGCGAGGCAGACGGCCCGCGCGAATCGAGTGTTCCCGAAACATCGAGTCCATCTCCGGCCAGGGGCGGAGGACTCGCCGGCCTGTTGCTCGACGCGGCTAGGCATGAGCTCGATGGCCGCACGGATCAGCGCGACATCATCCTGGCCTCGATTATCCCGATTATCATCCGCAACAGGATCAATGAGCCCGCCAGCGAGAAGAGCGCCCCGGCCGACAGGCCGGTCGAACGAGAAACGGCTGCGGTGAAGAAGATCGTGTCCATCCCGGCGGCGATCGAAACCGCCGAAGAGACCCTCCCGGTCGAAACCATCGCGGAGCCGGAGACGCCCCCCCCGGCCGCGCTGGAACCGCGCACGGAGCCCTCCGCACGGAGCGGCATCGCCCCGGCCGGTTTCCGCCTGACGAACGTAACCTTCATCGATAAATTCCGGGGGCTCAGAGACTACGACCCGGGCGGCGGCGCCTTCAATCGAGGAGAAAAAATCCAGTTCCACGCCGAGCTGAAAGGCCTCGAGGAGGAGCCCTCTTACGAGGGGCAAAACGAAAGCTATACACGACGGTTCAGCGCTGACTGGAAGCTGGTCGATGCCGCCTCGAAGATCATCGACTCGAGGGTCATTGAAGAGCAGCGGGACTTCGTCTACAGCGTCGAGGAACGAAACCTCATTCTCGAGGGAAAGAGAGGATTTATTCTCCTGGAAGACTACAGGCTGCCCAACACTCTGGCGCCTGGGGACTACAGGATCCTCCTGAGGGGGCGGGATCTTATAGCGAAGAAGGAGGCCACGGCCGTGCTCAAGCTGCGGATAAAAAAGACCAGTTCCCTGTCCTCTGGCCGCCCTGAAAAGCTCGACACCTCAGACCTTGAAATCCTGCCCCCCTACGAAGAGCCCGAAACGTCCCCGGGCGTTGAGAGAAACAGCAGCGCCGACTCACCGTAGACCCGGCGATCCTCTACGCTGAAAGGCGGCTCCTGCCTGAACCAGGATGGCAGGCGCAACACCATGGTTGTTCTTTCCGGGCCAGGCTCCTCGAAAAGAACCCTCTCCACCATCTCGAAGACCCGCGCGGCTCCAGCCTCGTCTTTGAACACCGGGAAGGGTGGGTCGGCAAAGACCAGGTCGTAGGCCGATGCGTCGGCTGACGAAAACCCGTAGGCATCTCCCTGCTCCACGCTCGAGAATGCGTCAAAGCCGAGAAGCTCGATATTCCTGCCGAGGATCGCCAGCGAGCCGGAAGAATTATCGACGAAATGAGCTTGCCGAGCGCCGCGGCTGAGAGCCTCGAGCCCGAAGGCGCCGACACCGCAGAAGAGGTCCAGTACGCGAGCGCCCTCAACCTCGGCTGACAGGATGTTAAAGACCGCCTCACGAATATTGTCGAGCGGCGGCCGAACCGACGCATCACGAGGGCCCAGGAGCTTTCTGCCTCTCTGCGATCCGGAGATAATCCGCATACTCAACCTGCTGATCAATACGACAACCCGCGGTCGGTCTCACAAAATAAGGACCCCGCAGCTCCGACATATTGACCGATGAACCCCTTTTAAGGCAATGTATTGGGCATGAATGAAGGAGCCTACCACATCCTCCTGCTCATCGCGGTGGTACTAATCGTCCTGCCGGCCGCGCTGATCTCCCTCTGCTGCCTTCTCGCCCCCTTCCTGCGTGGCCCGGAAGACACCTTCCTTCTCTCGGTTTCAAGGCTGCTGAACTCAATCTACTGCCGCATTTACCACCAGCTCAAGGTGGTCACCAGAAACGACTCCATCCCGGAATCCGGCCCCTTCATTCTCGTCGCGAATCATACCTCCGGAACAGATCCAATGCTTGTAAGCTATCTCACCAAGAGGTGGGTGCACTACCTTATGGCACGCGAATACCATGAAACATTCGGCATGAACTGGTACTTCAACGCGATGGGCGCGATCCCCGTCAACCGTGATGGAAACGACCTGCGGGCGACACGCACCGCCCTCAGGCTGCTGAAGGAAGGCAAGGGTATCGGCCTGTTTCCCCAGGGCGGCATTCGGACTCCTGAAGAGCTCGAGAGCGAGGACGCCGCCAAGATGGGAGCCGCCATGTTCGCCCTCTGGTCCGGAGCCCCCCTGATCCCCGTCTATATCAAGGGGGCCCCCGCCTTTGACTCCATCCTGATGGGAATCATCTGCCCCTCCCGCAGCCGACTCTACGTGGGAGAGCCCATCAATTTTGAAGACAGTGGGAAAAAACCCAGCCGGGAGCAGATACAGGCGGCCGCGGAGAAAATCATCGATGGGATCCGCCTGCTGAAAGAGAAGGCCGAAACGAGCTGAAGATCAATTGGCCGGGCCGGCAGGACACCAGAGTCCATCGGGCGTCTGGTCGGTCCCGGATTCCGGGAAAGGGGCGGGCGGAGGGGAGCCGGCGGAGAAGAGGTAGCGCAGCAGGAACACGGCATCGGAAACATCCGGCTGTCCATCATCGTTGGCATCCATCACATCGAGGCAGTCGGGTCCAGGTCCGCCGCGGAAGAGGTAATCGAGCGTGGCGATGGCATCTGAGACATCAACCTCGCCATCTAGATTGGCATCAGCGCGCAGGAAAACCGTATCCTCGGGATCTGGTCCGCCACCTTCAGAGCTGAAGGCCCCCATGTCACTGCCCTCCCTGCCTGTGCCGATGCAGAGAGACTCGGCGGACAGGCTGTAGTCAAGACCGGCAGGGTCGAGAAAGAGAGGGTCGACCGAGAGGTTTCCCTCCCCGGGCCACTCGTCCATTCCGATGTTCGAAAAATCGAAGGCGACCGTCGAGAACTCATCGACGATGACATCGATGGCATTTCCCCAGCAGATGACGCTGTGGAAGGTGGCGTGCCCGCCCTCGTTGCTCTCATCCTTGGCGAAAAGCACGATACCCTCCTGGCATTCGGTGATGGTGTTGTGATCCCCCTCCGAGATCGTGATCCCATTCTTGATCGCTATGCCGGTGCCGCAGCGAACGATCAGGTTCCCGCTAATCGTCGGCTGTCCCTGGTCTCCGACATCTTCGATCGAGATCGCCTTGTCGGCAATGTTCACGAAGATGTTGTCCTTGATATCGACCGACACCTCGCCGAGGTCCACTCCATCGTCGGAGCTGCCGTAGAAGATGCACCCCTGGATCCTGGATCGCCCGGAACCGCTGCCATCAAAATCAATCGCGTCGCTATTGCCCGTCATATTCTCGATGATCGTATCAAGCACGATGGTGTCGGAGTCCTCGCAGTGGATCCCCTCGAAGATGTTGCGAATGGTCGTCCGCCGAACCTCGAGGACAGCGTCCAACCCATCGATCGCATTGCCCGGGATGTTCTCAAGATGGCAGTCGGTCACCAGCAGGCGGGAGTCCGTCGGAGCGATGCAGCCCTCGTAGCCGTTCGGATTCGAGCCTCCCCTGATATCACAGAAGCTCAGCAGGTGAGTCGGATCATTCTCATCTGTGCCGGTCTCGTTAAACGCGATTCCGCCCCACTCATCGGCGCAGGAGAAGGCCCGCATAATAATCGGTGATTCTTCGCTGCCCTCAGCACGAAGCTCTCCACTGACAACCAGCGAGGCATCCGCATCGGCCAGCACCACGGTACCCGGGCGAATACGAAGAGTCGTCCCATCCGGCACCCTCACATTCCCCCTCAACCTGTAGGGACCTCCCTCCGCCGTCCATTCCTCATCTCCATCGAGGGCTCCATCGTACTCGCGGAAATCGCCTTCAAATCGATGGATCGTGGTTTCGAAGCTGGCAATCGGCTCACCTTTTCCAGCCTCTCCATTAAGGGCAATGACCTCGACGAAGTTCTCCCCAGCCTCCAGCCCACTCACCTCCACCTGCCAGAGCAGACCGTAGGGACCATTACCATCACTCACCATCTCGAGCGCCGCCTCGCGGCCGCGAACGACCACGGACCTCGTATTCACCGGATCCGCCAGGCCCGCGAGAATGATCGTTGAGCCCGTGGTGTAGATACTGTCGCCGCAGCCGCCGGTGGGGCCTGCCACAGCTCCGGCGAGGGTCGAGGTCAGGACCGGAATGAGGGAGAAGTCGCTGGAGGGCAG
>DODI01000459.1:0-474 GCA_003509045.1 Planctomycetota bacterium
GTCCGCCTGAAGGCCAGGCAATAGCGGGCGTAGAGTCCCGGGATCCTTGCATCCTTATTGTTGGCCTCCAGGGCGTTGCGGTGCGAGCGAAACGCATCGAGGAACCTGCGCTGGCGCTGCTGGTTCGAGGCCTGCTGCGCAAGGGCCTGAGCTTCGCGCCCCTGCAGCCGCATTTTCTCGACCCCGTATTCTTCGAAACTTCCCTGTGACAAGGCCCGGTAGATTCCCTCGATCAGCCGGGCCTCCTTGCGGCGCTTCAGCCTGTAAAGGGCCGCCGCGAGCTCCGAATAGCATTCGCTGCGGGTCGGCTCCTGTTCCAGGACAATGGCAAGCTGATCGGCTGAATCCTGATATCTGCCGGCGACCCGAAGCGCCCTGCCGTATTCGAGTCTCGCCGTCCGGGACAAATCATCGTCCGCAGCCCCTTCTTTTGCCGAAAAATAGGTGTCGAACAGGGACAGGGCGCCCAGCGGC
>DODI01000459.1:785-2806 GCA_003509045.1 Planctomycetota bacterium
GGGACAGGGCGCCCAGCGGCTTGCCGGCACGAAACTCCAGCCGGGCAAGTGAGAGGCTGGCGCGAGGATGGCCGGGCGCCAGCTTGATCGCCTCGCAGAGCGCCAAGCGCGCGTCATCCAGGTTGACCAGGCGGCGATGGGCCTCTCCTCGTATCGCCAGAGCCGCGGGGTTGCGGCCATCGGCGGACAGGGCCTTTGCACAGAAACGAAGGGCTGCCTGGTTCGAACCGCTGGCGAGATAATATTCGGCAATCCTGCCGTGCACAGCGGGCGAAGGAGAAAAACGAGCGCCTTCCAGGCACCTCTCAAGCAGCTCCGCGGCTCCCCGCGGACGACCCGCCCGGGCAAGCCGGTTCGCCTCCTCGAGAAAACGGACCCACTCTTCCCTGCCAGCGGAGTCCCCGCCCGGAGAACAACCGCAAAGAATGATCGCCAGGGCCATGGCCGCCGCAACCCGACTCCCGGGTCGAGGGAAGCGCGATCTCGCCTCCAGTGCTTTCATTCGGCCCTCCTGCCGTATACTTTTCTCGACGATGGCCTTTGCGCCCACCCAAAACGTATCTATGACCTTCGTGTTTTCAGATTATTTTAGTCTGGAGTCTCTATTGGCGCTGTTAGATAATCGTTAGTCACTTGGGTAATGTGAGAACTCCAAGGGTCTCTTTTAATCGATATTAGTCAGAATTATCGCTGCCTTTGCGGGTCGCCTGCTGAAAGGCGGGCGCTCCCGAGAGCGTTGATTTGTTTTGGGCCTGTTTTTCTCTATGCAGGGAGGGATTGGCCCCGGAAAGGTTGGAGGTTTTCCCATGAGGTTGTTTCTATCTATCTGGCTGCTCGTAGCCTGTTGTTTCCTGTTTGGCAGCACCCCGGTGGCGGCCCAGGATAAGGACCTGGTCATCTTTGATGACAACTTTACCGAGGATCCGGCGGAGAATGACTGGATCCTGCTCTATTCCGGCACCTTCGGCGGCTGGGTGCCGCCCGAGAGCATCTACTGCGAAGCGGGCCCCGGAAACCCGGACCCCGCCGCGTTCCTGGCCGATATGCCCTGCACCCTCTACTCCGAGGAGATCATCGAGGACCAGCTCGAACTGGACCTCGAGGAGTTCGGCGGCTATGTCCTCGTTACCCCGCCGCAGAACAGCAGCGCCGGCGCGGTTTTCCGCAGCGAGCGGGCACTCTATGACAACGTCAAGATGGAAATCACAGTCGAGCTGCGTGACGGCGCGATCGGACGCCCGGCTGACGGCATGACCGTCGTCGTCCTCGGAGCCGAAGATCCGCCCATGGCGCCCGGCGGCGGCGGCGGCGGGATGGCCTCGACCGGTATGGGCAGCGGGCCGACCATGATCTTTGAATTCGACGACTGGTCCTGTAACTTCGAGGACTTTGGTGACGACAACCATGTCGCCTTTGCCTGGTCCGCCACCGGCTTCAACGCCGGCGATGCGATCAATGTCGTCGATGAAACCTTTTCTCCTTTCCCGGAGCCGAGGCTTCACAACCGGGAGCCCGCCCCGGCGAGCCCCAATCGCTACAAGATGACGGTATACGTCCAGGGCTCAACGGTCGCCTGTGACCTCGAGGCGCTCGACCAGCCCGAGCTCAACGACAGCCTTGGACGCATGTACACCTATACGATTCCTGACTTCCCCGATGGCGGCTTTGAGGGTTATCTCGGTGTCACGGCCTCGACCGGAGGCGCGAACCAGAACCACATCCTGCACCACGCCAAGCTCTCCAACCTCCCCGAGGGCTTCTGTCTGCAGCCGCCTGGAGTCGCCATTCGCGATGTCCAGACAACTCGCACCGCGGAAGACAACTGCGGCGATTGGGCGGATGGCGACCAGTTCCCCGTCACGCTCACCTTGCAGCAGGTCCGCGGCCAGGTTCTCAATGACATCGGAGAGGTGCTCTGCGAGGCGACTGAGACCATCGTTCTCAAAGAAAACCTTCCCCCGAACTGGGATGGCTTTGACATTTCCGATGGCGGAACCATTGACCGCGACACCGGGACCATC
>DODI01000417.1:0-6799 GCA_003509045.1 Planctomycetota bacterium
TGGCGGGAAGATTGATCTTCTTGAAGCCCGTCAGGGCATGCTGGGCGACATTCTCCCAGTCCGCATCGCAAAGACTCTTTTGCAGGAAACGCGTGTAATCCGGCGTCGCCTTCAACTCATCGGACTGCCTGTAGAGCGAGATGAATGCAAACCTCCGGATCTCCGGGAGGTGCCTCTGGTCAGCGTAATTCCTGAGAATCTTCCTGGCCCGGTTGGCAAGCGACCGGCCCTTGAAACAGCCGAGCAGAATGAGACCTGAGATATGCAGGTAAGGACGGGCCGAATCAGGCTTCCCGCGCAGAAGCTTCTGCACAAGCGGAAGCACCGGGGTCTGCTGGGCAGGCTTCATCGCGTTGATCGAATCCGAGAGCCGCGCCAGCAGGTGCTGCTGCTGCTCAAAGGATTCTTCCTCAAGCTTCTTCAGGAGGAATTCTACAGCGGATTTTCCATTCACAGACGACAGGGTCGATATGATCGCCCGGCGGCCATTGAAATCAGCCTTCTCGTAGAGGTCGCGAAGCTGCGGGATAGCGGAAGGACCAATGGCCGTAATCACAGCCATTGAATGCTCCCGGATGATGCCGCCCTTGAGAATCATTGGCACCACCAGGTGGGACACATCAGCCGCCCCCAAGCGCGCAAGTCCCTTCAAAGCAGCCAGTTGCATGGGCTCATAGGGTTCCCTGAGACAATTCCCGAGAGCCGTGATAACAGGCTTCGTAGAGATCCCGAGCTCGGAAAAGACCTGGGCCGCCGCGACTCGTAATTCCAAGTCGTCAGAACCCAGCAAATTCAATAGTTTCTTGGTGGTTGCGTCCATGGACGGGGCGCCTCCAATGTCGGTTTTTTAAACAGATCCCAATTAGTTCAGTCGTAAAAGGATACACGCGACGAAGCCCTATTTACAGAAGATTCGCCCCAGGTCTCTAAGTCCCGTAAATGCCTTACTAAAAAAACACAAAGCTATACATTACAATGACTTAAAATAGTTCTAACCAGCTCTCAGAGATCGTCTCAAACCCTCCATCCTGTCACAGAAGCCTCCAGAACACGTTCCAGCCCAGTCAGGATGACACAACATATTGTAAAAAATAGAGTTATCGGAATTCCAAAGCCTATATGGACTATTTCTGAGTCGGGAACTACGGCCAAATGACAATGGATCCGAAGGAAAGACGGTAGTGGATGTTTGTATGCTGAAAGGGACAATTCCCTTCTGAGAACCCTAAAATCGCTTCATTACGGCTAAACAGCACAGCTTCATGACTACTCGCGAAATACCCCCGGAACTCGACCTGCAACCTGTTGAGGCTGGAGTCTGCTCGAATGGCAGCTGGTCCGGCCAAGGCGAAGAGCTCGTCTCCATCAATCCTGCGAACTCTGAAGAGCTTGCCAGGGTGACTGGAGCAACCCCTGAGGAAACCCTCAACACCATCCAGGGCGCGTACAATTCGTTTGAAGACTGGAAAAAGCTCCCAGCCCCCCGTCGGGGAGAATATATCAGGCTTATTGGTGAAGAGCTCAGGCGGTTCAAGGAACCCCTTGGAAAGCTCGTCTCCCTCGAATCCGGCAAGGTGCTCTCCGAGGGTGAGGGCGAAGTCCAGGAGATGATTGATATTGCCGACTTCGCGGTAGGACTCTCACGTACGATCGGCGGCGCCACCCTGCCAAGTGAGCGTCCTGATCACAGGATGTTCGAACAGTGGCACCCCCTTGGCCCCGTGGGAGTCATCACCGCCTTCAACTTTCCCGTAGCCGTCTGGTCCTGGAACGCCCTGGTCGCGGCCATCTGCGGTGACACCATCGTCTGGAAGCCCTCCGAGAAAACGCCCCTGACGGCAATTGCCGTGCAAAAAATCTGCAACCGGGTGCTCGAACCAGAAGGGCTTGCCGGGGTCTTCAACCTCTGCTGCGGGGGAATTGAAACCGGCGAGCTGATCGCGGCAGATGAACGCCTGCCATTGATCAGCGCGACTGGAAGCTGCAGAATGGGACGGAAAGTCGCGGTAGCTGTCGCCGGACGAATGGGGCGAAGCCTGCTCGAGCTGGGCGGCAACAACGCGATCATCATTCTGGACGATGCCGACGTCGACCTGGGCCTCAGGGCCGTACTCTTCGGTTCGCTGGGAACTGCGGGGCAGCGGTGCACAACGACCAGGAGGGTCCTGGCACAACAAGGAATCTTGCCGACACTCGCAAAGAGACTGACCGAGGCCTTTGAATCCGTCATCGTAGGTGACCCACTTGACCCAAAGACCCTTGTCGGCCCCCTCATCGATGAAGATGCTGTCAACACCTTTGAAAAAGCCGTAGCCGCGGCCCGGGACAGCGGCGGCGAGGTCCTGACCGGAGGCCAGGTAATCGAGGGACCGGGCTTCTTCGTGCAGCCCACCCTTATCAAGGCTGATTCCGGGATGGAAATCGTCCGTGAAGAGACCTTTGCCCCCATTCTCTACCTGCTAGAGACGGATGGGCTGGATGAGGCCATCTCGGCACAGAACAACGTTCGACAGGGCCTCTCGTCGGCGATTTTCACCGACTCGGTCAGGAACGCGGAGCGATTCCTTTCCGTTGCCGGCAGCGATTGTGGAATCGCCAACGTCAACATCGGAACAAGCGGCGCCGAGATAGGGGGAGCCTTCGGAGGTGAAAAGGAAACTGGCGGCGGGCGGGAGGCCGGGTCCGACTCCTGGAAAGCCTATATGCGCCGCCAGACCTGCACGATCAACTATGGAACAGAGCTGCCGCTGGCCCAAGGCGTTCGCTTCGACCTCGATTGACCTCATCCTGCAAACAAAACGCATAGACCTCTCCCGCTTGGCGTCAACCTGAACTGGATTTAAACTACTGAAGACGCTAACATCGACTTTTTGGAGCGAGGAATACATCTGTAGATTGTTATTATTGAACTGATGAAAATACCCCGCGCCTCCGTCTGGCCTCCCCTCTTTATGAATAGAGCCCCACTGCTGATCACGCTCCTGTTGATCACCAGTGTTCACGCCCTCGCGGCTGATTGGCCGATGTGGCGGGCAGACGCCTCGCGCCGGGGGACCTCGGCCGGCGAGCTTCCCGCGGAGCTCTATCTTCAGTGGACGCTGGAGCTGCCGAAACCTGACGCAGCCTGGCCGGCTGAGCAGGAAAAGCTGCAATTTGACCGTCTCTACGAACCTGTCCTCGCCGGGAAACGACTTTTTGTTCCCTCCATGATCTCGGACAAGCTCACCGCGTTTGATACCGACTCAGGGAAAGAACTCTGGCGCTTTTATACCAATGGCCCCGTGAGGTTCTCACCCGCTATCTGGAAAGACAAGATCTTCATCATCTGCGATGACGGCTACCTCTACTGCCTCGGCACAGCCGATGGCTCGCTCGTCTGGAAATTCCGCGGCGGCCCCAGCGAGAGACGAGTCCTCGGCAATGATCGTCTCATAAGTACCTGGCCGGCCCGCGGAGGTCCCGTCGTCTACGATGACAAGATCTACTTTGGAGCAGGGATCTGGCCCTTCATGGGAATCTTCCTGCATGCCCTTGACGCCGAAACCGGACGCCTCATCTGGACCAATAGCGGCGAGGGCTCCAGCTTCCAGACCCAGCAGCATGGCAGTCCGGCCTTCTCCGGAATAGCTCCACAGGGGTACCTGGCGGCCAATGAAGATTTTCTCGTTGTCTCCGGCGGCCGGACCATGCCCGCCGTCTACGACAGGAAAACGGGCGCCGTAAAACACTACGATGTCAGCGCCCGGAATATGGGAACCAAGGGCGGAGGCGGCTATGACGTGGTCCTCGGAGAAAATTTCTACCTGAACAGGGGATGCGTTTACCGACTGGACAATGGCAAATTCATCACCAAGCTCGATGCCATGCTCGTCAACGAGCACTCCATCATCTGCCATGATGGAGAGGGGCTCAGAGGCTTCCTGCCGCGCTGGGAAAAACACACCACCAAGGACCGTAAGGGCAAGGTGCAGAGTTCCATCAGGGTACGCAAGACCTGGGCGGCGCCGATTGACCAGAAGGTAAAGAAAGTCTTTATCCAGGCGGGTAAACATCTCTACTGCAGCGGAGAAGGCAATCAGATCCTCGCGGTCGATTTTTCCAACATCGTCGCCGGAGCCACGATCGCCTGGAGCATCTCGATCCCAGACGAGGCGCTCAATATGATCGCCGGCGATCAGAAACTCTTCGTCAGCACCGCGGCCGGCAGGATCTATTGCTTCGGAGGAGAAAAGACCGAAATGAAAGTCCCGGTCAAGAAGCAAGAACCTGCCCCGCCGGAAACTATCAAGAGCATCGTGACCAAGGGTGCCGTATGGAAATATCGGGATGACGGCGAGGAGCCGAGCGCCGGGTGGCAATCGGTCAGCTTTGATGACTCAAAGTGGAAGGAGGGTCCGGCTCGTCTCGGATACGGAGACAACAACGAAAAGACCCGTCTTGAATTCGGTAACGACGCGAAAAAGAAGCACGCGGCCTGTTATTTCCGGCATGCCTTTGAGCTCCAGGATGGACTCCAGTTCGGCGAGCTCGAGCTTCAGATCCTGGCCGACGACAGCGCCATTATCTATCTCAACGGAAAGCAGGCCATCCGTCTGCGCATGCCCGAAGGCGAGACCAATCACCAGACCTATTCCGGCATGCAGGTCAAAAATGAAAACACCTTCGACAAGCTGAAGCTTCCCGGAAATCTTCTCCAGCCGGGTAAAAATCTGCTGGCGGTAGCCGTCCATCAACAAAGAGCCGACAGCTCGGACCTGACCTTCGACCTGAGCCTGACCCCTCTCACCAGCCCGAAACGAATTTTCCAACCCGAAATAACCGCTGAGGGAGCTGACCCCCAGAAAAAATGGGTGAGCGTGGCAACCCGGATCCTCCAGGGTATGAAAACGCGAAAGGGCTACTGCCTGGTGCTCGGGCTTGGATCAGGCCAGCTCGTCTCCGCGCTGGTGGAGCAGTCGGAGCTTCACATCGTCGTCATCGAAGCGGACGGCGACATGGTCGCCACCGCCAGAAAACGGCTGGATGAAAAGGGGCTCTACGGGCAGCGCATCGCCATCATAGAAGGCGAGCCCATGGAGCTCCCCCTGGCCCCCTATATGGCGGACCTGGTTGTCTCTGAGGAGCTGACCGTCCTCCTTGAAAAACCAACCGACTCGACCCGGGCTGTCTTCAAGCTGCTGCGGCCCTTCACAGGGATGGCCTGCCTCCCGACCGGCAACGGATCCCTGAAAGAAGCCTTCGCTTCGAACAAGCTGCATGGCTGCAAAATCGAATCCGGTGAGGACCTCTTGATCGTCAGGAAGACCTCGGCTCCGGCAGGCTCCGGAAGCTGGAGCCATCAGTATGGGGATGTGTCGCATTCCGTAGCATCCGCTGAAATGAATGTCCGGGCACCGCTTGGCCTGCTCTGGTTCGGAGGCCCGTCCAACTCAGGCGTGCTGCCGCGCCATGGCCACGGACCAATACCCCAGTTCATTGAGGGACGGATCATCATTGAGGGACGTGACATGCTGCGCGCTGTCGATGCCTATACCGGTCGCCTTCTTTGGGAGAGAACCCTCAAGGACATCGGAATTCCCTACGACAACACCGACCATCAACCGGGCGCCAATATCCTCGGCAGCAATTACGTCTCGGTAGCTGATGGTATTTACGCGATCTACAAAAAGAGCTGTCTAAAGCTCGACCCTGACACGGGAAAAACCCTTTCGGAGTTCAAAATCAACGACAACGGGGAAAAACCCCAACCAGTCGGATGGGGCTACCTGGGAATCTGGGGAGACTATCTCATCGCAGGAATCCAGCCGACAAAGCTCCGCTATCCGGATTACTCGAAGGCTGAAATTGATGGGCTGAAAGATGACAAGGTCAAAAACCTGCTTGGACGGCTCGCCAACCTGAAAAATTTCGAGGTGACCGCCAGGGGCAAGAAACAGAACAGCAAGGATCACCTCGGCGTCAATCTCAACAGGCTCCTGGCCTCCGGGGAGGTTTACCAGAAGATACCCTCCAAGGTCAGGGCAAAGGCCGGAACCGACGAGCTCCAGAAACAGCTACGCAAATACCTGGATGCGGTTCCCGGAAGAACCGCATCGGATGCCGAGGCCGTGCGAATTAAACGAACGATCTTCAGCAAGATCTTCGGCCTGCCAGAATACCAGCCCAAGGCCGCGGGCAAGGATGGCAGCTGGGTCGGAGTCGGCAGCAAGAAGGTCGCGGTGCTGGACCGCAAGACCGGCAAGATCATCTGCGAACACGAGGCGAACTACAATATCCGGCACAACACCCTGGCCGCCGGTAACAGCAAGCTCTTCTTCATGGACCGGCTGACGGACGCGCAGCTCAACTACTACAAGCGCAGGGGCAAGGTCGCCCAGGAAGCCCGGTCCATCAAGGCGCTCGAGATGAGCACAGGCAAACTCCTCTGGAAAGTTCAGGAGAGAGTCTTCGGAACCTGGCTCGGCTATTCGGAAGAATTCGACATCCTGCTCCAGGCGGGCAGCAAGGCGAGAGACCGGGCTGGAGATGAGGTCGGCCAGGGCATGGTCGCCTACCGGGGAACCACCGGCGAGAAGCTATGGGAACATTCCGAAAAATACTTCGGCCCCCCGATCCTCGTTGGGCAGATGATCGTGACCCAGGCCGATGCCAATGCCGGACATGCCTACGAGCTGAAGACAGGCAAGCGAATCCAGCGGACTCATCCTTTCTCCGGCCAACCGGTGAACTGGTCCTATACGAGAAACTATGGCTGCAATACCGCCATCGGCTGCCCCACCATGATAACCTTCCGCTCGGC
>DODI01000413.1:0-9172 GCA_003509045.1 Planctomycetota bacterium
GAGATATCACCAGTACGACGAATGCCGATCTGGGAAGCGGGCAGAAATACCGGCACGCCAATCTCGATGAGAAGCCCGCCCTTGATCTTCCGGATCACCTTGCCGGTGACCTCGTCCCCTTCCTTGTTCGTCGCGACAACACGCTCCCAACCGCGCTGGCGATCAGCTTTGCGCTTGGAGAGTGCAACCAGGCCATCTTCGTCCTCAACCGACTCCAGGAGGACCTCGACCTCGTCTCCTATACTGAGCTCTGAAGCGTTATCGAACTGGTCAAGAGGAACCGCGCCCTCTGACTTATAGCCCACATCGATAATCGCCGAATCACCAATGATATTGACGATCTTGCCCTGGATAATTTTATCCTGCTCGAAGCTGCAGACCGATTGTTCGTAGGCCTCTGCAACCTGATCGGCATCAAAGCCCTTCATGGCCTCGGCTACCTGGGACTCTAATTCTTCTTGGGTAAGATCAAACTGTTTGACTAGGGGATTTACAGACATTTACAAACCGAACCTGGGGAAAATACCCTGCAATTCGCGGCAACAAAAAAGCCGGGAAGCGGGGGCTGGGGGTTGATAAAAGAAACATGACAGAACGCAAACGGCCAATTCTCTCCGAAACAGGATTAAAGACCACAGCAAAATCGCCACTCAGCTGTGTTTTCTGTGATTTGTGTCCACATCGTTCCGAAAACCAGCCCCCAGGAAGCTCTTCGTGGCTAAAAAACTGGCTCAGGCCGGGTCGGCTTGTCGCCAGTGCTACCGTTGCCTTCTATATTTCGCGACCGAGAAGATCAGGTAGAGCGTTTTTTCTCTACTTCGCCCACGAGAAAATCGATCGTCTGCTCGACAGTCCAGTCATCGGTGCAGACCCTGATGGCACCCTCGGGTTCAATCAAGGGTGAATCGACACGATCCCTGTCCCGGCTGTCGCGGGACTCGATCGCCTCGCGGATTTCCTCATAGGTCGAGAACTCTCCAGTCCCATCTCGCTCACGAAAGCGGCGTCGAGCTCTCTCCTCGGAGCTCGCATCTAGGTAGAACTTCAGGTCGGCATCGCGAAAAACAACGCTGCCCATATCCCTGCCCTCCGCCACCACCCCCGCCTCCCGGACGCAGCTTCGCTGCAAACCAAGCAGGCCGCCGCGATATTCCCCATCATCCGCAACTCGCCATATATTTGAGGTCACCTCCGGGCTCTTCAGGCTGCCGGAGATCTCCCGCGCTCCGATGAAAACAAGAGTCCTGCCGCTATCCCCCTCCCCGGCCGGAGCCTCATCCCTGAAGCTAAGCTGAAGCCCGCCTATCATCTCGAGAATATCGTCCCGCCGCTCGAACATCTCCTCGATGGCGCAGCCTTCAGCGGCCGCCCGCTCGAGAACCAGCAAGGTAACCGCCCTGTAGATGAAGCCTGAGTTCAGGTAAGGCAACCCCAGGCGTCTTGCGACAATCCTGGCCACAGTGCTCTTGCCCGCCCCAGCAGGTCCGTCAATAGTGATAATCATGCCAGTCACCTCTGACAGCAGGTCCTGAACCCCGCGTTTGACTTACAGGTCTATTTCGGAGCGCGACTTTAACACCCGCACCAAGGCCGACGCAAAAATAAACGGGCCTTCCTTTCAACTGAAGGCTCCATCTCATTCCCTTCGCCTTGACGGCTCAAGGGTCACGGCATCGGTAAAGCCGGCATCCGCCCCGCCCTCCACCAGCGCCCTGTTGAGATTACCGGAGCGGTAGCCATCAGGGTCGACCGTAACCGAACGAAAACCCAGCTTCCCGCCCTCGGACTCAACCTTCGTAAGCACAGATGCCTCCCTAAGCTCTTCCACGCGACCCAGGGGAACCTCGATCCTCGCAACATCTCCATAGTGACGCACCCGCCGAATCTCAAAGCCCAGCGCCGAGAGCAACTCCTCGAGCGCCTCGACCTGGCGCAATTTCTCCTTGGTCACCTCGGCCCCATAGGGAATCCGCGAGGAGAGACAGGGTGCGGCGGGCTTATCCCACGTCGGCAAGCCAAGGAGCCGGGAGAAGGCCCTGAGGTCATCTTTAACGAGCCCGGCCTCCATCAGCGGACTGCGAACACCCTGCTCATTGCGGGCCTTCATTCCAGGTCGATAGTCGCCCAAATCCCCGGCGTGGCTCCCATCGAGCACCCAGGGGATCCCCTCCCGGGCGGCAAAGCTGCGCACCTCGTTGAACAATTCCGTCTTGCAGTGGTAGCACCGGTCCGGCCCATTGCGCCTGTAAAGAGGGTTCTCATACTCATGCGTCTCTATTATCGAGAGGGAAAAACCCTGCTGGCGAGCCAGTTCCCGGGCCGCCTCGAGCTCGTTTCGATCAAGGCTCTCGGACACGGCCAACACCCCGCGCGCATCTTCACCAAGAACCGCAGTGGCGACCTTCA
This sequence comes from Planctomycetota bacterium, assembly GCA_003509045.1. Taxonomy (GTDB): domain Bacteria; phylum Planctomycetota; class UBA8108; order UBA8108; family UBA8108; genus UBA8108. The sequence goes on from DODI01000413.1 coordinate 2,407, forward strand.
GCAGAAAGGCGCTGTCTACCCCTCCCGAATAGGCGATGGCTACCGATCCCATCTCCTCGAGAATGGAGGAAAGCCGTGAGAGCTCCGGCTCAGAGCTGATCAATTCACTCACTACGTCTTCTGGCATACGCTTATGCTATCAGGGGTCGGAAACGGATGAAAGACCGAGGCATCCCGCCGCCGCCGCTGGATAATCGCGTAAGCCGGAATATAATGCGCTGGCATCGTTTGATGCCATATGGGAAACAACACCGCAGGATAGATGAACGATTTCTTCCACAACCTGGACGCCTCCTGCTCCCTGCTGATAGCTGGAGCCTACCTGCTGGGCAGCATCCCCTTTGGCCTGCTGATTGGAAAGGCCCACGGCGTGGACATCCGCGAGCAGGGGAGCGGCAATATAGGGGCGACCAACCTGGGCCGCGCACTCGGAAAGAGATGGGCCTTCGCGGCCTTCCTGCTCGACTTTGCCAAGGGAATAGTCCCCGTCCTCATCGCCAGAAAACTTCTCGGTGCCGAATCCTCCGGGCAGGATCTGGTACCCATTCTCGCAGGAAGTGCCTCGATCCTCGGACACACCTTTCCGATCTTCCTTAGATTCAAAGGCGGCAAGGGAGTCGCCACGACCTTTGGCGTCATCGCGGCTGTGGCGCTGCCGGCTGCCCTGGCGGCGGGACTTGCCTGGATCATCCTGTACCTCACCACCAGGACAGTCTCCATGGCCTCCCTGGCAGCGGGGATCACCCTTCCCCTGGGAACCTGCTTCCTTGACCCTCCCACCCCCCTCTCCCACCTCGTATTTTCCATAGCGGTCGCCTGCCTGATCTTCATTCGACATCGTAAGAACATCTCCCGTATCCTGCGGGGCGAAGAGTTCACCTTTAAAAAGAAGACGAGTGACGGTCCTGCCGCGAAAAAAAACGGCGGCGAGAAAGGCGGGCAGCCATGACAGAAGCGACCGGCACCCCCATCCTCGTGCTGGGAAATGGCGGCTGGGGAACAGCCATCTCGATCGTCCTGAGCTCAAACGGGCACGATGTCAGGGTCTGGGGACATGATGCAGCCTACTGCGAAGAGATCGAGAGCTCCCGCGAAAACAGGAAGTACCTGGCGGGAGTCACCATCCCCGAGGGGATCGTCTTCGGATCAGATATTGCCGAGCTGGCGACCGGAGTCGAGACCGTATTTTCGGTGGTTCCCACACAATTCCTGCGGGCTACCTTAGAGGAGCTCCGCGAGGGGCTTTCCGCGGCTGGCATCTACATCTCCTGCTCAAAAGGCTTCGAGCGCGAAACCCTGGAACTACCCTCGGCGATTATCTCGTCGTTTTTCCCCGAAACCAGGGTCGCCGTCCTGAGCGGGCCGAGCCATGCCGAGGAGGTCTCGCTGGGCCTGCCCACAACCGTGGTGGTCGGCTGTGGAGACGAAGCTCTCTGCTCGAAGATCCAGCAGATCATCAGTTCCAGGAGCTTCCGGGTATACACCAGCCCTGACATCAGGGGAGTCGAGGTGGCAGGAGCATCGAAAAACGTGATCGCGCTGGCGGCGGGAATCTCAGACGGGCTGGGCTACGGAGACAATGCCAGGGCAGCCCTGGTCTGCAGGGGAGCCAGCGAGGTGACCCGTCTGGGGGCGTCCCTCGAGTGCAGCAGGGAAACCTTCGCAGGCCTCTCCGGAATCGGTGACCTGGTAGCCACCTGCACCAGCCAGCACTCACGCAACCACACCGTCGGCAGGCGCATAGGAGAGGGCGAATCGCTCGGGGACATCCTCGCCTCGAGTGAAAAGGTAGCCGAGGGAGTCGAAACGGCCCGCTCGATGCATCAACTGTCACAGAAAATCAATGTAGAGCTTCCGATCACGACCGAAGTCTACCGGGTTCTCTTTGAGGGCAAGGCTCCCGCTTCGGCCGTCGCGGATCTCATGGGAAGAGAACTGAAACGGGAATGATCCGTCTGTCGGGAATCTCAGGGTTCCGCTGGATGCGGCCCCTTCCCCGGCTCATCCTGTAAACAACACCCCAGTGAAACCAAGGCTGCCATGAGCGCGATCGACGACCCAACTCCATCCGAAGCCCACTGTGTCGGCACGGTAAAATCCGAGGTCCATCGGTTTGACGGAACGTCCATCGAGCCCGAGACCGACCAAGTCGTAGTCGAAGAGCCCCTCGAGATACGCGTCAACTCGAAGGCCTTCTCCACCCTGATGCGAACCCCCGGAGATGATGAAGACCTCGCAGTCGGATTGCTCTACGGCGAAGGCGTAATCGACTCACGCGCGGATATCGGCGCTTTGTCGCTACATGGAGAAGATGCACTTGCAGGAGGCGAGGCCGCGACAGCCCCCCGGACGGACGACGCCCTGCTAAATACGGCCGACCTGCTGCATTCGGATCCGAACAGGAACATCACTCCCCCTTCCCGCCAGGGCTCGTCCATGTCAAGCTGCGGCGTATGCGGAAAGCGAAGTATCAGCGAGGCCATGGCGATCACGCCTCCGCCGGCGCGGAAGCCGGCCCTGGTGGAGCCCTGGCTTTCACCCGGACTCATCGGGCTGCTCCCGGAGCGGATGGAGCCGCTCCAGGAATTATTCCAGCGTACCGGAGCTCTGCACGCCGCTGGAATATTTGATCCGGAGGGAGAACTCCTCTTTCTGCGCGAGGACATCGGTCGTCACAACGCCGTCGACAAAACAATAGGGGCCGCCCTGCTCGAGGAGCTCCTTCCTCTGAACAGATGTGTCCTGCAGGTGAGCGGGCGAGTGAGCTTCGAGATCGTCCAGAAGGCCTATCGCGCCGGCATCCCGGCCATCGCCTCGGTCTCGGGAGTTTCGAGCCTCTCGATCAATATGGCCCGCACGATCGGTATGACATTGGCCGGCTTCGTCAGGGATGGAAAATATTGCCTCTACTCCAAAGGCAATTGCCTGCTGAATTCACCTGCGCCGGGCTGATGGAATCCTAGTTGCAAATTGACTGTGGAATACCCACAATCACCACAGTCTGCGGAAATGAGAAGGGTCATTACTTATTTTTCCGGCCGCTTTTTTGGCTATCGAGGTCCATTGATGAACGAAGAGAACAATATCGCTGTTGAAGGCGAAAACAATTGGGAAGAAAAAGTCGGGCTGGCGAAAATGCTGGTTGGCGGAGTGGTCATGGATGTGACCAACGCCGAACAGGCCAGGATCGCCGAGCAGGCCGGCGCGGTGGCTGTCATGGCGCTCGAGCGGGTCCCCTCCGACATTCGAAAAGATGGCGGAATCGCCAGGATGTCCCCCGTTTCCAAGATCCAGGAGATCCAGAAGTGCGCCTCGATCCCTGTGATGGCTAAATCGAGAATCGGTCACTTTATGGAGGCCGAGATCCTGGAAGCCCTGAGCGTTGACTTCATCGATGAGAGCGAGGTTCTCACCCCGGCGGACGAAGATGCCCATATCGACAAGAGCCCCTTCAAGGCGCCCTTCGTATGTGGAGCCAGGAATCTCGGCGAGGCGCTGCGCCGAATCTCAGAGGGCGCCGCGCTGATTCGAACCAAGGGTGAAGCGGGAACCGGCGACATCATCCATGCTGTGCGACACATGAAACTCATCAACTCCCAGATCGAAGAGCTGGTCGGACTCGGCGAATGGGACCTCGCGGCCTGCGCGGAAAAGCTCAACGCCCCCAGGGACCTTGTAAAGCAGGTAGCAAAGGACGGGCGGCTTCCCGTTCCGAACTTCGCGGCAGGAGGAATCGCGACCCCCGCGGATGCGGCCATGATGATGCGCCTTGGCGCTGAGGCCGTCTTTGTCGGCTCGGGAATATTCAAGTCGAGTCCCGACCCGGAGAAGCAGAGTGCCGTCGCCAGGGCGATCGTCGAAGCGGTCACTCATTTTGACAATCCCGCCGAGCTCGTGCGGATCTGTCAGACTGTCGATGTCGCCATGAGGGGCGAAGACACTGCCGATATCCCTGAAGAAAAACTTCTTCAGAGCCGCGGATGGTAAACGCCAGGCGCTTTCCTGATCCGTCGCGGTCCGGCAAGCCGACCATCGGTGTGCTCGCCCTGCAGGGATCCTTCCCGCTTCACATCGCCAGCCTCCAACGCTGCGGAGTGGAGACCCGGCGGGTCCGGAAACCTGAAGATCTCAAGGATATCCAGGGGTTGGTCATTCCCGGCGGCGAAAGCACGACGATGGAAAATCTCGCCAGCCGTTGCGGGCTCTTCGAAGCGCTCCGATCGGCCGGCCGAAACGGCCTGCCGATCTTCGGAACCTGCGCGGGAGCCATCCTGCTGGGAAAGGGATCTGAGCGGCCTGAGCGGCTGCAGGTCGTGGACATAGAGGTGCGCAGAAACGCCTATGGACGCCAGCTTGACAGCTTCAACGCCGAGCTTTTCCTGGCGTCTTTCGAGACCCCCTTTCACGGAGTCTTTATCCGCGCCCCGATCATCGAGGCTGGGGCCGAAAACCTCGATTGTGAAATTCTCGGCCTCCACGAAGGCCACCCTGTGCTTATTCGAAACGGTCGAATACTGCTCGCGACGTTCCATCCCGAGCTGACCGACGATCTCCGGATCCATAAGCTCTTCCTGGAAATGTGTGAGCTCGAAAGCGGAAAGGCAGGAGAAGAAATCCGTGCGGAATCCGGGGCCGGCCAGGCCCGGGAAAACGCGTTCTGACATCACACAGGTCCGCCCGTTCTACGGCAGTCTTCACTCAAGAGACCAGCCTTGCTCAACGCCATCTTCAACATCATTAAAGGCGCGGTCCTCGGACTCGCCATGATCATCCCCGGAGTCAGCGGCGGGACAATGGCCGTCATCTTCGGGATCTACGAACGCCTGATCAGGGCGCTGCACGGCTTCTCCCCCTCCACCCTGAAAGAAGCCGCTGGTCTCCCCTGGGGCCGGGAACGAAAGGCTCGCCTGGGGGCCTTGTGGAATGGACACGACCTGGGCTTCCTGGCCCAGCTGTTTGGCGGCGCGCTGCTCTCCATCCTGGCCTGTAGCCGCCTCATCGAATACCTCATCAATGACCACCCGAATCCGACCCATGGGTTTTTCTTCGGCCTCGTAGGAGCCTCGATCATCTTCCCCCTGAGACTGATGGAACGAAAATCGATGGTTGAGCTGGCCAGTGGCGTTGCCGCGACGGCCCTTACCATCGGCATCTCCATCTATGCCGCCGGCTTCGCGCAGGAGCATGCCCCCCAGGAAACCGCGATGCCTCACAGCCTCTTTAACTGCGCCAGGCTCGCTATCTGCGGCTGCGCCGCGAGCTCAGCTATGCTGCTGCCGGGCATCAGCGGTTCTTTTCTCCTCCTGTTGCTGGGTGTCTACCATGAGGTCCTGGGAATCATCAACCAGCGTGACTACCTTCTCCTGGTCGTCTTCGCGGCGAGCTGCGCGATCGGACTCGTCCTCTTTGCCCGGCTGATCAACCTGCTCCTCAGTCGCTACCGATCCTCCACCATGGCATTCCTGGCCGGCCTGATGGCCGGCTCCCTGTGGAATCTCTGGCCCTTTAGAGAAACCGGAGCAAGCAGCCCGGCCTGGCCCGCCGAAGGCGACAGTACGGCGGGAGTGACCATTCTGACCTTCCTCGCCGGTGCCGCCATCGTAGGAGGTCTCGCCTTCTACGGCAGAAGGCCGAAGGACAACGGCGGCGAACAGCAAACCGCCGAGGTTTGACATCAGTCCATCGGAAGGTAGGTGCCCTCATCCGATGGGCTCGGCCCATCATCCGGAGAATCCTCCGGGGCCACACTTTCTGAGAAAGGCTTGACGACGATGGCCTTCGGCTCGGTCGGACAGTACATCTCGCAGACGCCGCAGCCGGTACAGCCGGGGTCCAGGACCTCGACCGGTCCGCCAAAATAGGAGATCGTGATCGCGCTTTCTCCCAACGGACACTTATCGACGCAGATCTGGCAATCCTCTCCCTGGGTCCGAACGCAAAAGGCCTCGTCCACCTCGGCCAGCCCCATCCGGATATCTTCACGGGCTATCGACATGAGCGCCGAGCTTGGACAGACCTTCATGCAGGAGAGATCTTCGCAGACAACGCAGGCCTGGCCCTGGGGATCGATGAAGGGCCGCCCCTCCTTCATCGGGTCAGGATCCATGGTCACCTTGATCGCGGCCACCGGACAGGCGCTCACGCACTGCCCGCTCACCATGCAGGTCTGAAGAAATTGCTCTTCATCAAGAGCGCCTGGAGGACGCAATACCGGCCTGTCGGGCAGGGGAGCGAACTGGGCCTCGTCGGGACTCGGCGAATGGTAGTCGCCCTTGCCGCGCTCATACTCGTCAAAATCGGGCAGTCCCACCTTCTCCATGCGGGCCTCGACAACATCTGCCAGGGGTTTGAGCATATGTCGAAAACCCGCTGTAAAGAAGCTGCGGCGATTGACATCACCTTCTTCATCCTCGCGGGTTTCTTCCTCGTCTTCTTTCTTTTCTTCGTCACTCATGCGTCGAACCGGCCTGGTTAGCCCCGTGGATAATCAAATGTCTCTCAGTCAAACGGAATGCTATCTTATTCTGCCAGCCCAACGAAACTCAAGTTAAGGATTGTTCCATGGAGAGCTCGAGGTTCTGCCTTGGCCTTGATTACGGCACCAATACTGCCCGCGCTCTCATTGTCGATGCCAGTTGCGGAGCTGAAATCGCAAGCGGTGTAACTCCCTACAGCAGCGGACAGGACGGTATCCTGGCGGATCCCACCGACCCCCTGCTGGCCCGCCAGGCTCCTCTTGACTATGAAAAGGCTCTCATCTCTTCGA